>NZ_JBFUKO010000227.1:0-7969 GCF_056400805.1 Aminobacter sp. P4_H6_2 | reverse complement strand
CCTCGATCCCAGGCGCCATGAGCGAGGAGGTCGGCGGCGGGGCGTTCAATGCGCTGCGCGGCGCTGTACGGCGAGGTGCCGTGGGTTCCCTGATGTCGGTGCGCGGCGGCGATGCGGCCGGCGAGGCCGTTGCCGCGGAAATCCTGGCCAACGGCATCGCCGACCTGTCGGCGGTGTTCCTCGACCGCGCGACGCCGAGCTATACCGCGCTACTGGACCGCGACGGCGACGTGGTGGCCGCCCTTGCCGACATGGGGCTCTACGAACTCGCCTTTCCCAAGCAGATGCGCCGCGCCAAACTGCGCGAGGCGATCGGCAAGGTCGACGCCGTGCTTTGCGATGCCAACCTGCCCGAGGCGGCCCTTTGGCGCCTGGCGGAGGTTGTGGGTACGACCCCGCTGTTTGCCATTGCCATTTCGCCGGCCAAGGCTGTGCGGCTGAGGCCTATCCTCGACGGACTGTCGTGCCTGTTCATGAACCGGCGCGAGGCGGCCGTTCTCGCTGGCACCGATACGGATGCCGATCCGGCCGAGATCGCACGCGGCCTCATGACAGCGGGGTTGCGGCGCGGCGTCGTGACCGCAGGCGGCAGCTCGGTCTTTGCCTATGACACGCAAGGGCTTTTGGTCGTTTCGCCCCCCGCCCCTCGGCGGGTGGTCGACGTTACTGGCGCAGGCGATGCGCTCGCCGGTGCTACGACGGTGGCACTGCTGCGCGGCCTGCCACTTGATGGTGCCCTCAGGCATGGCATTGCCGCAGCGGTATTGGCCATCGAGAGCGCTTCGGCTGTGCCCGCACTCGACCAAACAGCCTTCGACGCGGTGCTGGCCCTTGTGCCGCAAGCCTCGGAAATGGCATGACGCGCCCAAGGAGATCACCATGACGCTAGAGACCGCCCGCCCCTTCATCGACGTCCACCCCCCTGTTGCCGCCGCACTCGCGGCAGGCAAGCCGGTCGTTGCGCTCGAAAGCACCATCATCACGCATGGCATGCCTTATCCCGACAACAGCGCGATGGCGGCCAATGTCGAAAAGATCATCGCCGACGGTGGTGCGGTTCCGGCGACCATTGCCGTCATCAACGGCCGCATCAAGATCGGCCTGTCCGACGGCGAGCGCGAGTCGCTGGCCATGACCGGCGGGGCGATGAAGCTGTCGCGCGCCGACATGGCCTTTGCCGTTGCCGAAGGCCGCACCGGCGGCACCACGGTCGCCGCAACGATGATTGCGGCTCATCTGGTCGGCATCAAGGTTTTTGCCACCGGCGGCATCGGCGGCGTGCACAAGGGAGCTGAAAAGAGCTTCGACATCTCTGCCGATCTGGACGAGCTGGCGCGCACGCCCGTCATCGTGGTTTCGGCCGGCGCCAAGGCCATTCTCGACATCGAAAAGACGCTGGAAGTGCTGGAAACGCGCGGCGTTCCGGTCGTTGCCTTCGGCTYCGACATCGTTCCCGCCTTCTGGTCACGCAAGTCGCCCTATGCGGYACCGCTCAGGCTGGATGCGGCGGAAAAGATCGCCCGCCTCTATGAGACGCGCGCGGCTCTTGGGCTCGATGGCGGCATGCTGGTGGCGAACCCGGTGCCTGAAAGCGACGAGATCCCGACCGAAAAGATGGCCGGCTATATCGAGGCAGCACAAAAGGCAGCTGAAGCCCAGAATATCTCAGGCAAGGCGGTGACGCCGTTCCTGCTGGCTAAGATCCTCGAACTGACCAATGGCGCCAGTCTCAAGACCAACATCGCGCTGGTCGAGAACAATGCGCGCCTGGCCGCGAAGGTCGCGATCTCGCTGGCTGGCAATCGCTGAGCGCTGCCTGTCGCGACATTTGGCACTAAGATTAGTTGCTGCTAATATCTTAGGAGGGTAGATCATCGTAGGATTTGCCGGTCCGCAAATGCGCGGATCGGCAGATGGAGTGCGCGATGTCTTTCGGCCTCCGCCTTTCCAGACAGCCGGCTCCGCCGCGACGGGTAGTCTGTTGCTGCCGACGATGCACAGCTCTGCTGATTGCCACCATCGCGGGCACGCCAGTCTCAGACGCGCACCAGGCGCAGTCTGACTGGAGCTACCCGCTTGCCTGCTGCCACGGTGACACCAACCGCGGCGAGTGCCAGAACATACCGGGAAGTGCGGTTGTCGAGCGCGACGGTGGCTGGACAATCGTCCTAAACCCCGGCGATCATCGCAAAGTCACACACCCGAACCGATATTTCGTCCCCTATGGTTCGGAAATTCCATCGCAGGACGGCCAATACCATATCTGCCTGCATCCGACCGAAGAGCACGAGAACTGCTTCTTCGTGCCGCCCGGCGCGATGTAGGGCTACTTCTTGGCCCTCAGCCCGGCTTCATAGGCCTTGCGCGCCCAGATCGCCATTTCGTCAGGATCGTCGACCGCGCTGTCGGGAACGGTCCAGTAAGGCATCGCCACTGTCTTGCCGTGTCTGGAACCGGTGTAGGTCCACTGCCGGCAACCCGCTGCCTCGAAATCGGGCGCGCATTCGGCATCGCCTTTCAGCATAAGCTCGCCTCGGAGCTCGATCGCCACGATCACGCCGTCATGATAAATGCCTTTGCCGCCGAACATCCTGCGCACGCTGACGGGTCCGAGGCCGGCGAAGAGATCGACAATGTCGGCTTCGGTCATCACGGCTCCCTGCATTGCTGTTAGCATGCAAGCCAAAAAGGGAAAGGAAAGCACCGATGCCGATGCTGCTCAAGGGGTCATGTCGCTGTGGGGTGGTCCGCTTCGAGGTGCAGAGCCACACGCCGGTGCCCTATCAACTCTGCTATTGCTCCATTTGCCGCAAGCAGCAGGGCGGCGGCGGTTATGCCATCAACCTGGGCGCACTCTCCGCCACGCTGAAGGTGGTGGGCAACAGCTTTCTGGGACTGTACCGGGCGACAATCCATGACGATGAGCGTCAACAGCCGGAAGCGTCCACAGGCGAACGGCGCTTTTGCCGGCAATGCGGGGCCGCGATGTGGCTTTATGACCCGACCTGGCCAGAGCTGGTGCATCCCTTCGCCTCGGCGATCGATACCGACCTGCCCAAGGCGCCGAACCGCGTTCACCTGATGCTGAAGTACAAGGCATCCTGGGTGGAGCCCGACATCCGGCCTGGAGACACGGTATTCGACCTCTACCCGCCAGATTCAATCGATGACTGGCACAAGCGTCACGGCTTGTGGGTGGACTGAGCGCCGGTCAGGCCGCGCCCTGGGCGCGCGCCTCGGCCAGTGCCTTGAGGTCGGCAGGCTTCAGCTCGACCGATTCGCCGCAGCCACAGGCCGAACTCTGGTTCGGATTGCTGAAGGTGAAGCCGGTGCGCAATGCCGTGGTCTCGAAATCCATCTGAGTGCCGAACAGGAACAAAGCCGCCTCGGGCGCGACATAGACATGGGCGCCGTCGCGCTCGATGTGGTCGTCCTTGGGGTTCGGCTCGGTCACCAGATCGACCGTATATTCCATGCCGGCACAACCACCCTTCTTGATGCCAAGACGAATGCCTTGCGCGTTTTCGCGCGTGGCCATGATCTCGCGCACCCGGTCGGCGGCTTTTTCGGTCATGCTGATGACGGYGAAGCGTCCCATTCCAGTCTCCATTCATCGACGGGTTCAAGGCCCGCGGAATGTTTCATCTCAAACCAAGATGGTGAAGATCGCATTCGCATGCAAGCCTCACCACAGCAAAGGCTCAGTACCAGCCGACCGCAACCTGCGCTTCTTCCGACATGCGATCGGGCGTCCACGGCGGATCGAAGGTCATGGTGACCTCCAYGCCCGACACGCCTTCGACAGCGCCGACGGCGTTCTGCACCCAGCCGGGCATTTCGCCTGCGACCGGGCAGCCTGGTGCGGTCAGCGTCATGTCGATCTTGACGGTGCGGTCGTCTTCAATGTCGATCTTGTAGATCAGGCCGAGTTCGTAGATGTCAGCGGGGATTTCCGGGTCATAGACCGTCTTCAGCGCCGAGACGATATCGTCCGTCAGCCGCGCAAGGTCGTCAGCTGGGATGGCCGAGGCCGAAGCGATACCGTTTCCCGCCGTGTCCGGCGCGGTGTCGTCAACTGTGGCGGCGATAGCGTCTTCCATGGTGCTCACCCGAAGAATTTACGCGCTTTTTCAAGCGCTTCGGCCAAAACGTCAATCTCGGCCTTCGTATTGTACATGCCGAACGACGCCCTGCATGTGGAGGTTACGCCGAAGCGTTTCAACAGCGGCTGGGCGCAATGAGTGCCGGCGCGTACGGCAACGCCCTGGCGGTCGATAACCATCGAGACGTCATGGGCGTGGATGCCCTGCAACTCGAAAGAAACGATCGCGCCCTTGCCCGGCGCATCGCCGAAAATGCGCAGCGAATTGATGGCCCGCAGGCGTTCATGGGCATAGTCGCGCAGCGTCGCCTCATGCGCTGCAATGCGCTCGCGGCCGATGCTGTCCATGTAGTCGAGCGCGGCTCCCAAGCCGATCGCCTGGACGATCGGGGGTGTGCCGGCCTCGAAGCGGTGCGGCGGCTCGTTGTAGGTGACGTTGTCTTCGGTCACCTCGACGATCATCTCACCGCCGCCCTGGAAGGGCCGCATCTTCTCCAGCATCTCGCGCTTGCCGTAGAGCACGCCGATGCCTGATGGCCCGTAGACCTTGTGACCCGTCAGAACGTAGAAATCCGCGTCGAGGTCGCGCACGTCGACCGGCATGTGCACGGCAGCCTGACTGCCGTCGACCAGCACTGGAATGCCGCGTGCATGGGCGATGCGGCAGATCTCCTTGATCGGCGTCACTGTGCCGAGCGCATTCGACATATGCGTGATGGCGACCAGCTTGGTCCGGTCGGTCAAACGCTTTTCGAACTCCTCGATGTGGAAGGCGCCAAGATCATCGACAGGCACCCAGACCAGCTTGGCGCCCTGGCGCTCGCGGATGAAGTGCCACGGAACGATGTTGGAGTGATGCTCCATGATCGACAGCACGATCTCGTCGCCCTCGCCGATGTTCGGCATGCCGAAACCATAGGCGACGGTGTTCATCGCCTCGGTGGCCGACTTGGTGAAGACGATCTCTTCAGCGCTGCCGGCATTGAGGAAGCGGCGAACGCTTTCGCGTGCCTTTTCATACGCTTCGGTGGCGGCATTCGACAGGAAGTGCAGGCCAYGGTGCACATTGGCGTATTCGTTGGAATAGGCATGGCTGATCGTGTCGATCACGATTTGCGGTTTCTGCGCCGAGGCGCCATTGTCGAGATAGACGAGCGGCTTGCCGTAGACTTCGCGCGACAGGATGGGGAAATCGCGGCGGATCGCCTCGACGTCGTAGATGCTGTCTTCGACCTTCTGATCCATCAACAAGTTCCCATGCCTTCATTCGAGCAGCAGCTTCTCCCCGCGAGCGGGGAGAAGGATCAGGTCAGGCGTGCGTCGCAAACCAGCTGGTCAGCAACTCTTCCAACGGCTTGACGACCGTTTCGTCTTCGAGTTCCTCGATGACCTCGGCCAGGAACGCCCGGACCAGGAGACCGCGAGCAGTCTTTTCATCGATGCCGCGCGCCATCAGATAGAAGAGATGGTTGCGGTCGATCTCGGTGACAGTCGCGCCATGGCCGCAAGCCACATCGTCGGCGAAGATTTCGAGCTCGGGCTTGGTCGAGAACTCGCCATCATCGGACAGCAACAGCGTGTTGCAGGCCATGCGGGCGTCGGTTTTCTGCGCCATCTGATGGACGTTGATGCGGCCCTGGAACACGCCTTTGGCGCGGCCGGTGACGACATTGCGCACCACTTCGGTCGACGAGGTGTGCGGCACGGTGTGGTCGAGCACCATGGTGACGTCGACGTGCGTGTCGCCGGAAAGCAGGTTGACGCCGCGCAGCTTGAAATCGGCGCCTTCGCCTGAAGCCTTGACGATGACTTCCTGGCGCACGAGCTTGCCGCCGGCATTCATCACGAACAGCGTGAGCTTGGAGTTCTTGCCGAGCTCGGCCTTGAACTGTGCGAGATGGGTCGCCGTCTCAGGCTGATCCTGAACGATCAGCCACAACACCTCGGCATCGTCGCCAAGCAGCAACTGGCTGACCGAACTGACGAGGCCTGCGCCCTCGCCGGTCTGGCGCTCGACGATGGTCGCCTTGGCGCCCGTCCCGACACGCACAGGCAGGCGTACATGTACCTGGCCGCCGGCCTGGATATTCTGCAGTTCGATCGGCTTTTCCACCTGAGCACCGTCTTCGATGTCGACGAAATAGCCGTCGGCGACAAAGGCGGTGTTGAGCGCGCCGACCGCGTCGTCGCTGCCGTAGGTGACTAGCGCGGGCGCATAGCTGCCATCGACGAGCTTGTCGCCGAGACGCTGGAACGAAACGCCATCAACGTTCGGCGTGGCTGCCGAAACGCCATTGATGATCGAAAGCACGGTCGAACCTTCGAGTAGAGGCGCAATCGCCTTGCCAGCGGCGCTGGCGTCGAAGGCCGGCACCGAAGTCAGAAGGCGACGCAGGTCGGTGTAGTGCCAGGATTCGACACGGCGGGTCGGCAGGCCAGCCTTGATCTGCTCAATCGCATTGTCGCGCTTGACCATGACGGCGCCGTCACCGGGCAGGAGCGAAAGCCGCTCGCCGAAGGCGTCGATGATCGCCGCCTCCGCCGGGGTCCGCTGGACTGTAGCAAGCATGTTCATGACCGACACCTCAAGCCGCCTCTTCGATGATCCCGGCGTAGCCGTTTTCCTCGAGTTCGAGCGCCAGCGACTTGTCGCCCGACTTGATGACCTGGCCCTTGTAGAGCACGTGGACCGTATCGGGCACGATGTGGTCGAGCAGGCGCTGATAGTGGGTGATGACGATGATGGCGCGATCGGGCGAACGGAGCGCATTGACGCCGTCGGAGACGATCTTGAGCGCATCGATGTCGAGGCCGGAGTCGGTCTCGTCGAGGACGCACAGCTTCGGCTCGAGAAGCTTCATCTGCAGGATTTCGGCGCGCTTCTTTTCGCCGCCGGAGAAGCCGACATTGACCGGACGCTTGAGCATGTTGAAGTCCATCTCCAGCGTGCTGGCGGCATCCTTCACGCGCTTGATGAAATCAGGGATCTTGAGCGGCTCCTCGCCACGCGCCTTGCGCTGCGAATTCATCGCGACCTTGAGGAACTCCATCGTGGCGACGCCCGGTATCTCCATCGGATACTGGAACGCCAGGAACAGGCCCTTGGCGGCGCGCTCGGCCGGATCCATCTCCAGGATCGACTCGCCGTTGTAGAGGATGTCGCCCTCGGTCACCTCGTAGTCGTCGCGACCGGCGAGGATGTAAGACAGCGTCGATTTTCCCGAGCCGTTGGGACCCATGATGGCGGCGACTTCGCCAGCCTTCACCGTTAGGTTCAGGCCGCGGATGATCTCTGTGCCGCTCTCGGCGATACGGGCATGCAGGTTCTTGATCTCAAGCATCTTTTTTCTTTCTAAATCTCTATCGCCGGTCAGCCGACCGAGCCTTCAAGGCTGATGCCGATCAGCTTCTGCGCCTCGACGGCGAACTCCATCGGCAGTTCCTGGATCACTTCCTTGACGAAGCCGTTGACGATCAGCGCAATCGCTTCCTCCTCGGGAATGCCGCGCTGCATGACGTAGAACTTCTGGTCGTCGGAGATCTTGGAGGTGGTCGCCTCGTGCTCGAACTGCGCGGTTGCGTTCTTGGCTTCGATGTAGGGCACGGTATGGGCGCCGCACTGGTTGCCGATCAGCAAGCTGTCGCACTGGGTGAAATTGCGGGCATTGGTCGCCTTGCGGTGCGCCGAGACCTGGCCACGATAGGTGTTCTGCGAGAAGCCGGCGGCGATGCCCTTGGAGATGATGCGGCTCGACGTGTTCTTGCCGAGATGGATCATCTTGGTGCCGGAGTCGACCTGCTGGTAGCCGTTCGAAACCGCGATCGAGTAGAACTCGCCACGAGAATCGTCGCCGCGCAGGATGCAGC
>NZ_JBFUKO010000226.1:0-7970 GCF_056400805.1 Aminobacter sp. P4_H6_2 | reverse complement strand
ACATAGAACTGTAGCGTCTTTTTCCATTCGGGCTGGTCGAACTGCGGCTGCCATTTTTCGTCGAACCAGCGCGCGCCAAAGGAGTTGGACATGGCGGTCAGGAAGGCCATGTTCTCGCCCCATCCGGCCTTGCCTCGCAGGCAGATGCCGTTGATGTCATTGGCGCGGTCGGTCATCTTGCGGGCAKCGTCGGCGATGAATTCCCAGGTCGGTGCGTCGGGCATCTTGAGCCCGGCTTTCTCCATCAGGTCCTTGCGGTACATGACAAACGAGCTCTCGCCATAGAACGGCGCTGCGTAGAGCTTGCCGTCGGCGGACAGGCCGCCGGCGATGGCAGGAATGATGTCGGCGGTGTCATAGTCGGCGCCGAGCTTGTCGAGCGGCAACAGCCAGCCCTGCTTGGCCCAGATCGGAACCTCATAGGTGCCGATGGTCATCACGTCATATTGGCCGCCCTTGGTGGCGATGTCGGTGGTGACGCGCTCGCGCAGCACGTTCTCTTCGAGCGTGACCCATTCGAGCTGGATATCGGGATTTTTGGTGGTGAAGTCGTCCGTCAGCTTCTGCATGCGGACCATATCGCCATTGTTGACGGTGGCGATGGTGATTGTTTCGGCGTGAGCGGCAAAAGCAAGCGCACTCGCTCCGCACAAGCCCAGGAAGAGCGTGTTCAGTTTCATCGAATTCCTCCCAATGACCAAGATGAGCATTTGCCTTGGCTGTGAGCAATTATTCATCCCAACTGATTTATGTCAAGCAGGAATCTGGGCGCTGTCGATCCGCGACTGCCCAAAATCACGTCGATTGCTCACGCCATGAACAATAGGGCGGTTCCAGCGGTCGCCCAGATGCGGACGCGCGCCATGCCTTCAACGGCAGGCGGCTGCCTGTCGTTGCGCAGCAGGTTGGGGATTTAGCTCAACTGGCCAGCAAGGCAGCGGCGGTGCGCTCATCAGTGATGAGGCCGTTGACGAGGCGGCGGGTGACTGCGGCCAGGATGCCCGGCAGCTTGCGTTCGCCCATGGCGAGCGCCACGACCAGCGAGCGTTCGCGTGAGGGCAGGGGTGCGGAAGCGACACGATCGTTGGTGATGCCGTCGATCAACCTGCCGTCGCGGTCGAAGGCCCAGCCGACGATCTCGCCGACCGCGCCTGCCTTCTGCAGCGCCTTGAGTTCGGCTTCGGTGATGAAGCCGTCCTCATAGAGCGGGGCCCTGGGGCCCATGTCGCCGACGCCGACAAAGGTGACGTTGGCTTGGGCTGCCAGCGCCAGCGTCGGCTGGATGAGTGGCTGGCTGTGCAGCATGCGGCGCTCGTCCGGCGACGAGGCAATTGCTGGCAAAGGCATGGGAAAGCTGCGCGCCTTGATGGTGTCGGCCATGTTGAAGATGACGTTGTAAAACGCCGCCGAGCCATCGGGCGAGATGTTGCCCGTCAACGAAACCACCTTGTGGTGCGGGCATTCCATCGGCGGCAGCTGCTCGATCGCCGCCTTCAGCGTGCGGCCGGTGCCGATTGCCATGACGATAGGCTCGGCCGAGCGCAGCCATTTCTCGATCTCGGTGGCTGCTGCCTGGGCGATGCCGATGGTGGTCGACGACGAATCCGGGTCGCTGGGCGTGACCTCGACAAGGTCGAGCGCAAAACGCGAGCGCAGTCGCGCGGCAAGGTCGAGGCAATTGGCGATCGGATGGTCGACTCGGACCTTGATCAGGCCCTCCGACATGGCCAGCGAGACCAGGCGCTGTGCTGTCTGGCGCGAGACGCCAAGCTTCGTTGCGATCTGGTCCTGAGTGTTGCCCGCGACGTAATAAAGCCAGCCCGCGCGGGCGGCCTCATCAAGCCTTGCGTTTTCTGTCCGGGAACTCATGCGTCGCGCCTCTGCTCAGTCCCGGCAGTTTCGCAGGGTTTTCAGAAATGCGCAATTGCTCGCAGATATGTCATTTGTTCGCCGCGACGATTGGCGATGCCACGAAGGCAGATTGAACGCACGCGTCGAGATCGACGTATCGTCTGAGCCGCGAAACGCAGTGAACTGCTCACATGTCTTGTTGGAAGAAGTGGTAGCGGGAAGTGGACTCGAACCACCGACCCCAGGATTATGATTCCCGTGCTCTAACCAACTGAGCTATCCCGCCAGGGTGGAGAAGGCTCGAAAAACTGTCTCGCAAGAGGCAGGCGTCGAAGCGTTCGCCAAGGTCGGGCGGATATAATGTCTGGATGACGAACCTGTCAAGCAGTGACATTGGGCAATTCCGGATTATTCCCAAGACGCTTCGTCAGGTTGTTGCTCAGCGTGTTGCTGCCGGGTTTTCGCACGGCATTCTTGCGGCGCCGGAGCGCGTAGACGACGTTTGGCCATAACAGTGATTTGACCGCAGAGTTCGCTGCAAACGAGCTTGGCAGTTGCGTTCATACGCGAATGCGTGCGCGCCAGGTGATTTTGGCGCAGGCTGCGGGGTTGAGTTCACAAGGCGCGGCCACTATGTCTGCCGACATAAATCCCCTTGGAAAGAGCCTGATGAAACCGCGTATTGCAGTCCTTGGATGCGGATATTGGGGCGGCAATCATATCCGCACCCTGAAGTCGCTTGGTGCCCTCCATGCCGTGTCCGATATCGACCCGGCTCGTGCCGAGCGCTTTGCCTCCGAGCAGGGCTGCCTGGCGGTCACCCCTGACGAACTTTTCGCCCGCGACGACATCGATGCCGTTGTCATGGCGCTGCCACCGCAGTTCCACGCCGACTTTGCGATTCGGGCCGTCGAGGCCGGCAAGGACGTGCTGGTCGAAAAGCCGATCGCGCTGACCGTGCCCGACGCCGAGCGTGCCGTTAAGGCGGCGCGCGACAATGGCCGCGTGTTCATGACCGGTCACGTGCTGCGTTTCCACCCGGCGTTCGAGGGGCTCAAGGCGCTTGTCGACAAGGGCGAGCTTGGAGAAATCGGCTACATCCATTCGCATCGTTTGGGCCTCGGCAAATTCCACGCCGAAAATGATGCGCTGTGGGATCTTGCCCCGCACGATCTGTCGATGATCCTGGCGATCACCGGCACCGCCCCCATCGAGGTGCGCGGCGAGGGGGCTGCGGTGCTCAACCACCTCAGCGATTTCGCCCACCTGCACATGCGTTTCCCCAATGGCCTGCGCGGGCACCTGTTTGCGTCCAGGCTCAATCCCTACCGCGAACGCCGGCTGACGGTGGTCGGCACCAAGGGCATGGCGGTGTTCGACGATGTCGAGCCGCAGGAGCGCAAGCTAGCTGTGTACCGTCACGCGGTGTGGCAGGACAGCGGGCAGTGGACATCGACAATGAACGAGCCGACTTACATCCCGCTCGAAAATGCCATGCCGCTGACGCGCGAGCTCGAGCATTTCATCCATTGCATCGAAACGCGCGAAGAGCCCCGCACCGGTGCTGAAGAAGCGCTCGGCGTGCTCAGGATCCTCACCGCGGGAACGGTCACGCACGATTGAATGGATAGGGGAATAGGGCAGTAAGGCAGTGGGGCAACAGGCATCGAGCAATACTGCCCTAATGCCTTACTGCCCCATTCCCCTCATTCTGCAGCTATCGGCCCCGGCGTTGCCGCCAGCCGCGACAGCATCGCTTCGGCGTCGGCGTGGCGCTCGGAGCGTTCGATGAAGCCGCCGCCAAAGACGCGCGCCTCATTGCCATCGTCGGAATAGAGCACGCAGGCTTGGCCAGGAGCGATGCCCGACTCGCCGTCGACAAGCTCGACCCATGTTGCGCCATCGCGGTGGTGCAAAACGACAGGACGCGGCGGGCGCGAAGAGCGCACCTTGGCGGAGAGTTCGAGCCCGCCTGCAGGCACGGCGGACAGCGCGTCGTCACCGAGCCAGTTCATGCCACGCAAGAAGATCTTGTGCGTCTCCAGTGCCTCGCGCGGGCCAACAACGACACGCGCGCGCTCGGCGTCGATATGCACGACATAAAGCGGCTCGCCCGAAGCGATGCCGATGCCGCGACGCTGGCCGATGGTGTAGCGCAAGATGCCTTCATGGCGGCCGAGCACACGGCCGTCGATATGGACGATATCGCCGGGATTGGCCGCCGAAGGCCTGAGCTTGGCGATGATGTCGGAATATTTGCCCTGCGGCACAAAGCAGATGTCCTGGCTGTCCTGCTTGGCGGCAACCGTCAGGCCCATGCGCTCGGCAGCAGTGCGAACGTCGGGCTTGGACATGCCGCCCAAGGGAAAGCGCAGATAGTCGATCTGCTCCTGGGTTGTTGCGAACAAGAAATAGCTCTGGTCGCGGTCGGCGTCGACCGGCCGGTAGAGCGACCGGTGGGCGCCGTTCTGCTTGGAGCGGATATAGTGGCCGGTGGCGAGAGCGGCAGCGCCCAGCTCACGCGCGGTGGCCAGCAGGTCGGCGAATTTGACGGTCTGGTTGCACGACACGCAGGGGATCGGCGTCTCGCCGGCGACGTAGCTTTCGGCGAAGGGGTCGATCACCGCCTTGCGGAACCGTTCCTCGTAGTCGAGCACGTAATGGGGAATGCCGAGCGTTTCGGACACGCGACGGGCGTCGGCGATGTCCTGGCCAGCACAGCAGGAGCCGGCTCGATGGGTCGCAGCACCATGGTCGTAGAGCTGAAGCGTGACGCCAACGACGTCATAACCTTCTTGTTTGAGCAGGCCGGCCACGACTGAAGAATCGACACCACCCGACATGGCAACAACCACGCGAGTGTCTTCGGGGCGTCCGGGCAGGTCCAGGCTATTCATCGGGATTGCGTTCCGCTGTCTTAGGGTCGGCTGCATGCCAATGGCTGCAATATAGGTCAAGCCTCTTCGCAGTGCCACCCGCACCGGGCCGATACGCGTTTTTCGACGCGAAACCAGCCAACGGGGCAGATGGTTAAATTGCGGATTGAGAGTCTAACGTTCTGTTCACGTTCGTTACTTAGCTCTTAGTATTCGCTTAGGCAATTTTTAAAGCTGTGGCGCTAGTGTGGCAGGTGATTGGGTCTTTGAGTTTTTAGTAGAGAGTACGATGACCGATCTGGTTAGACCGCGTGTCAAATATGTTATCGGGCCGGACGGCAGCCCGCTTACGATTGCCGATCTGCCCCCGACCAACACGCGCCGGTGGGTTATCCGCCGAAAGGCGGAAGTGGTCGCAGCGGTCAGGGGAGGGCTGCTCAGTCTCGACGAAGCGTGCCAACGCTACAAGTTGACGACTGAGGAGTTCTTGTCCTGGCAGGCTTCCATTGACGAATACGGGCTTGCAGGCCTGCGCACCACGCGCATCCAGCAATACCGTCATTGACACCGGCCGTTGCGGCCAACCAATAAGAAAGGGTGCGGCTTGCCGCACCCTTTTCCATTTGGCGCTCTAGAGCGTCAGCACCACCTTACCCTTGGGCCTTGTGGCAAGGTAGGTGTGGGCAGCACCCGCCTCGGCGAGCGGGAAGCTTTTGGCGACATGGACCTTGAGCTTGCCGGACACCGCCAGCTTGGCGAGTTCTTCCAGCCCTTCGCGGTCGGGCCGCACCGAAATCCGCTCGATGCGAATGCCGCTCGCTTTGGCGTCGGATTTGGCCTTTTCGCTGGTTTCAAGCAGGGCGACGAGCACGCCACCCTTGCGCAGTACCTTCAGCGATTTTTCGGCATGGTCGCCGCCCAGCGGCTCAAACACCATGTCGACCTGGCCCACCTTGGCAATAAAATCGTCCTTGGTGTAGTCGATCACCTCGTCGGCGCCCAAGGAGCGGACAAAATCGACCTTGCCCGGGCTTGCGGTGGCAATGACGTAGGCGCCGCGCGCCTTGGCGATCTGTACCGCGAGATGGCCGACACCGCCCGCAGCCCCATGGATCAGCACCCGCTCTCCCGCCTTGAGCTTCCCTGATATCACCAGGCCCTGCCAGGCGGTCAGTCCGGCGAGGGGAAGGGCTGCCGCCGCCGCATGGTCGAGCGCTTCAGGCTTGTGCGCCAGTTCGCTTGCCGGGACTGATGCAAGCTCGGCATAGGCGGCCGCCTGCGCAGGGAAACGTGGCATGCCGAAAACCTCGTCGCCTGAAACAAAGCCGTTGGCGCTCGGGCCGACAGCCTCGACGATGCCGGACAAATCCCAGCCGAGCACGAAAGGCGGTTCACCCAAAAGCGGGTAAAAACCGCCGCGCACCGCGGCATCGACGGGATTGACGCCCGCAGCCTTGACACGGATCAGCACTTCGCCTGCTTTGAGTTGCGGTGTGGGCTGGTCGGCGATCTCAAGCACTTCGGGTCCGCCGACGGTGTTCTGGGTAATGGCACGCATGGGAAAGTCCTCCTTGGGATGAATGCAGGTGCCACTATCATTTGGATAGTATCATTCTCTTGTCCAGTATGTACCTACATGATATATAGGTACCTCATGGATAGCGATTGCGCACCTGACACACCCTTCGGCTACGACGCCTTCAGGCGCGAATGCATGTCGCACACCGTGCTTGAGATGCTGGCGAGCAAATGGGTCTATCTGGTTGTCGGGGCTTTGAAGCCTGGCAGGCGGCGCCATGGCGAGCTTGCCCGCAAGGTCGAAGGCATAACGCCCAAGATGCTGACGCAGACGCTGCGCATTCTGGAGCGTGACGGGCTGGTGCGGCGCGAGATCTTCCCGGTCATCCCGCCGCGCGTCGAATATGAGCTGACTGAACTGGGACACAACCTTGCCGAGCTGCTCAACCAGATCAGGGTCTGGGCTGAGCGCCACGCGCCTGAAATTCGTGATTCGCGCGCCCAGTCGCTGGCCGGCGAGAATGAGCCGGCTGAATTTTTGGCCTAGGGCCAAGGTGCTTCCCGATGGACGCTTGAGTCGGGAGCCTTACTAGCGCTGGTTGTCCTGCGCTAACTGTCTGGAAAATATCTGCTTTTAGCCGATCATCGCGCTGCGTCCGCCGGCCTCGGCGTCGCGGGTGCTGCGGTCGCGCGATTCCAGCATCTCTGCCTTGGACAGCTCCGCTTCAGCTTCGGAGAGTAAGGATTCGGCTGCGGCGCGCTGTTGCGCCAGGTCATGCTGGGAGTTTTTGAGATTGTCACGTCGTTGCCGCGCGGCTTTGGCGAAGGTCGGATAGGCGAAATGATTGAGATCAGTGATCCCCGCCTTCTTTTCTTCGGCGACGATCTGCAGTTCCAGATCGTTGGCCATGCGGTCGAACTCGGCAATCATCGAATCGAGCTGCATCAGCTGCCGGCGCTTTTCGTTCACCTGAAACTGCTTGAGTCTGACCAGGTTCTCACGTGATTTCATGACCCGATACTCCCGAACACCGAAAAACGCACTTCTAACCGCCTACTGCGGCCCCGAGGGACCTCGCCGCAACYGAACCGGTTTTGAACTCCCGGATATGGAAAACAAACTTTTAAAGTTTTTCTCCGCCGGTAACCATTCGTTTACGCGCATCGTTAATCATATCCATCGAGACTTAAGACCCGGTAAAGATTCTGGTTTTCGCCGCGAATGTGATCGGGTCGTCTCCGGAGTCGCTTAGTCAGCCTTGTTAATGCGTCGCGTTAAGATGTTGACCGTGTGATTCAYGTTTAGATTCAAGTGGGTGTATGCGCCGGTTAAAATTTCTGATATGGTCTTCCATACGAAATTAGGTTTTGTTAACCATTCGATGGCAGCCTCCGATTCAGTAGCACTGGGCCGGTATGGATTGGACCGCGAAGAGGTTCCGGCAGCAGAAAAGGGGATATGAATGCGCGTTCTGCTGATAGAAGACGACAGTGCAACCGCACAGAGCATCGAATTGATGCTCAAATCGGAGAGCTTCAACGTCTATACGACCGATCTCGGCGAAGAAGGCGTCGATCTCGGCAAGCTTTATGATTACGATATCATCCTTCTCGACCTGAATCTGCCTGACATGTCGGGTTACGAGGTTCTGCGCACTTTGCGCCTGTCCAAGGTCAAGACGCCGATCCTGATCCTCTCCGGCATTGCCGGTATCGAGGACAAGG
>NZ_JBFUKO010000225.1:0-7981 GCF_056400805.1 Aminobacter sp. P4_H6_2 | reverse complement strand
GTTGTTGCCGGCCGGACGACGATCGTTTCGGCAGCACATGTTCTGGCGCTGAGCCCGCGCCAGGTGCGCCGGCTCCTGGAACGGATGAAGACGAGCGGCGCGGGCTCGATCCGACACAAGGCGATCGGCCGCCCATCGAACAACAAGATCAGCGATGGCGTTCGCGATTATGCAGTTGCGATCGTGCGAGAACGATATGCCGACTTCGGCCCGACGCTGGCAGCCGAGAAGCTGGCCGAAGATCATGGCGTGACGGTATCGCGCGAGACGTTGCGCCAATGGATGTCGGATACCGGCATCTGGCTCTCACGCCGACAGCGGCGGACGTTTCATCAGCCACGATTGCGGCGCGAGGCCTATGGCGAACTGGTGCAGATCGACGGCTCCGAGCATCGCTGGTTCGAGGACCCCGGTGACCCATGTTCATTGCTGGTGTTCATCGATGATGCGACCGGCAAGCTGATGCAGTTGCGCTTTGTGCGCTCGGAAAGCGCCTTCAGCTATTTCGCGGCTGGAACTCTATTTGAAGGACCACGGTGCTCCCGTTGCCTTCTATTCCGACAAGCATTCGGTGTTCCGGGTGACCAAGAAGGATGCCAAGGGCGGCCAGGGCATGACGCAGTTCGGCCGTGCGCTTTCAGAGCTGAACATCGAGATTCTTTGCGCAAATTCGAGCCAGGCGAAAGGTCGTGTCGAGCGCGCCAACCGGACGCTTCAGGACCGCTTGGTGAAGGAGCTGCGGTTGGCAGGGATCTCGGATATGGAGGCGGGCAATGCGTTCCTGCCCGGTTTTGTTACGCGCTACAACGCACGGTTCGCACGCACCCCTGCCCGGTCAGATGACCTGCACCGGCCGATGAACATCATGCCGGATCGGCTCAGGGAGATCCTGTGCAAGCGTGAGCAGCGCTATGTCGGCGTTCAGCTGACGTTTTCGTTCGAGCGCCAGCGGATCTTGCTCGAGGAGACCGATGTGACGCGCGGGCTGGTCGGGCACTATGTCGAGACCTACGCCTATGCCGATGGTCGGCTCGACGTGCGCTGGAAAGGCCATTGCCTGCCCTTCCGGGTGTTCGACAAGGACCAGCGTGTGACCCATGCAGCGATCACCGAGAACAAGCGGCTTTCCGATGTCTTGGCCTACATCAAGGAGCGGCAGGAGAGAGCAGTTGCCGCAGCCGAAGGTAAAGACCAACAGCGAGAAGAATGGCTACACACCCCGGGGCCGCAAACCGGGCAAGTGGACGGATTTGATGAACGATCCCGCGGTGATAGCGCGGCGGCAAAGGGCGCTTTCCCGGCAAGCCGCAGCAGAATAGACCAGCGCTGTCGGGGATAACTCAATGGACGGTGATCTCGCCTTGTGTGTACGCATCCGCTGAAGGCCGCGGCATTACCGGGTGGGCGCGTCGTGTCTGCGGGTTATGGTGCGAGCAGGCTCATGCAGCCTGAGCCGACGCGGAAGCTTCGGCTTGGCGTTTCCATTTCCATGGCAGCATCTTGTGCAGACGGGTCTGCGGGATTTCGGCGATGCGCTTGAGGACATCGGCGAGCCAAGCCTGCGGATCAACGTCATTGAGGCGCGCTGTCATGGTCCGGTAAATCCGCTGGCGGTAGATCTCACCGGATCATCTCGCAAGGCCAAGCGCATTGAAACACCTCAAAAGCCGAAGCGCACTCACCCGCCCCGCTCTGCCCTTGCAACCCGAACCAGCCGGTCAGACCGGGGCTGATTGTCGTGCGCCATAGCAGACCCTTGCCGCCACAATTGTACACCTGTTGGCGGACACCAATCCTTGTCCCCTTTGATGTGCAAACCGTGCAAGATGGCTGGACACGTCAGGACGACTGGAGCTGTGCCGTGAGCGACGACCGGGCCTCTCATTGGGAAACCATCTATCGGGCCAAGACGGAAGATCAGGTCAGCTGGTTTCAGCAGACGCCGGAGCCGTCACTGACGCTGCTGGCAGTTGCAGGTGCTACGCCTGACGCCGCCATCGTTGACATCGGCGCCGGCGCGTCGCATCTCGTCGACGTGTTGATCGGCCAAGGCTTCGACGACGTCACCGTGCTTGATATCTCGCAGGCCGCACTCGATGCCGACCGCACGCGTCTCGGACCAGACGCAAGTCGCGTCACATGGATCTGCAGCGATGTGACGGCCTGGCAGCCAGGCCGTAGCTACGACATCTGGCACGATCGCGCCGCATTCCACTTCCTCACCGATCGAGTCGATCAGGCAGCCTACGCTACGGTTTTGACACGCGCGCTGAAGCCCGGCGGCCATGCGATCATCGGTACGTTCGCGCCTGATGGTCCTGAGAAATGCAGTGGGCTGCCGATCGTCAGGCACGACGCCGACAGCATCGGCAAGCTGCTGGGCAAAGGCTTTGCGCTGATCGACACGCGCCGCCACGAACACAAGACGCCTTGGGCCAGCGTGCAGCGTTTCCAGTTCAGCACATTTCGCATGCAGGGCTGAACAGCACCCCACCCGGCATTTTAGCCGTCATGCGGATATAGTGAGACTCGGCGTTCAGGCGGTCGCGGCGGTTCGCCTGAACGGGCTGATCCTGGCCAGCCACATGCCAACAAACATCATCGGCAAAAAGGCATAGGCGCCGGCAGCGCCCAGCGTCGTTGCCGTCAGTGCCGGCCCCGGGCAGAAGCCACCAAGCCCCCAGCCGATGCCGAAAATGGCCGGGCCGATCAGGATACGGCTGTCGATAGCGTTGCTGGCAGGCAGATGGAACGACGCAGATGCGACAGGATTTTCACGCTTGAGCACAAGGCGGTAGCCAAAGAACGCGGTGATAACGGCACCGCCCATGACGAAAGCGAGCGACGGATCCCAGCTGCCGAACAGGTCGAGAAAATTCAGCACCTTGGCCGGGTCGGACATGCCCGAAATGACAAGGCCGATGCCGAACAGCAGACCGAGCGCGAGATTGACGACAAAGGACATGATCAGGCTCCCACTATGTGGCGCACGACAAAGACAGTGGAAAAGGCCGTGGTCATGAAGGTAATCGTCGCCACGAGCGAGCGGACGGAAAGCCGCGATAGGCCGCAGACGCCATGCCCACTGGTGCAGCCATTGCCATAGACCGAGCCGAAACCGACAAGCAGACCGGCGGCCGCCATCAGTGGCAGGTTCGATGAAACGGTCTGAAGCAGCTCGTTGCCGGTGGCCCACAGATAGACCAGCGGTGCAGCAACCAGGCCGAGAACGAAGCCCAGGCGCGAGAGGAAGGCACGGTCATCATAAGGCGGCAGCAGGCGGCTTGCGATGCCGCTGATGCCGGCAATGCGCCCTTCCCAGGCCATCAGCAGCACAGCCGAGAGGCCGATCATGATGCCGCCTATGGTGGACGCGACGGGTGTAAATTCAGTCATTCTCGCTGCCTTTCTTTGAAATGGCTTTGGCGCCCGGCTCGCAAAACATGCGGTAGAGCAGCGACACGATCGCGCTCACACGCTCGTCGGCGAGACGATAAAAGACGGATTTCGATTCCTTGCGGCCGGCAATGAGCCCGGCATCGCGCAACTCGGCAAGCTGCTGCGACAATCCGGGCTGACGTATGCCAAGGCCGTCTTCGAGATCGCGCACCGAACGCTCGCCATCGACAAGCGCACAGACAATCATCAGCCGGTTGGGGTTGGCGAGCTTCTTCAAGAGCTCTGCAGCTTCCCCTGCCCGGTTGAGCAGGTCGGACATCGCCATATCGGATTCGGGGTTCACAATCTTAGCCTTGGTTCGCTACCACGCAGGTCCATACAGGCGTCACGGCAGCGGCATCGCCATAACACTTAAATATAAACGATTGCGTTTTTTTGCAATCGATATTTCGCATTGATCAAAGGCGTGACATGAAACGCCTACCCTGCCCGGCTATTCCTCGCGCTCACGCCTGAGTTTGGTCGCGTGATCGAGCCGCGTCTGGCCGGGTGTTCAACGGTCAACACCGTCGGGGGTTATTCGTCGGATTGGCGGCGGGTGGCCTTGTTGCGCGCCCAAAATTCCAGCCGCTTCTTGATATCCCGTTCAAAGCCGCGCTCGTTTGGAGCGTAGAACTCCGGACGATTGGGACCGGCCAGTTCTTCGGGAAGGAACTCCTGTCCCGAAAATGCGTCGGGATAATCGTGATCGTATTTGTAGCCCTCGTGGTAGCCGAGTTCCTTCATCAGCTTGGTCGGCGCATTGAGGATGTGTTTGGGTGGCGCGAGCGAACCCGTCTGCTGAGCAAGTGCAATCGCCTGGTTGAACCCCATATAAGAAGCGTTCGACTTGGGCGCTGTTGCCACATAGGTGATCGCCTGAGCCATGAACAGGCGTCCCTCCGGCCACCCTACCCGCTCGAACGCGGTCCAGGCGGCCACGACCTGCGGCATGGCCTGCGGGTCGGCCATGCCGACATCTTCCGAGGCAGCACAGGCAAGACGGCGGAAAATCGTGCCAGGAGCTTCGCCGCCGATCACCATGCGCGCGGCCCAATAAAGTGCCGCCTGAACATCGCTGCCGCGAAGGCTTTTGTGGAAGCAGCTGAGCATGTTGTAGTGCTCTTCCTGCCCCTTGTCGTAGACTGGCGCCCGCTTCTGGACAGTTTCGGCCAAACCTGCGACGTCCAGCATTGTGCCAGCGGGTAGCGCGAGCAACTCCTCGCAGAGCCCGATCAGATAGCGCCCGTCACCGTCGGCCATGGTAAGCAGCGTGTCGCGCGCTGCAGCGTCGAGCGGCAGCTTTTTGCCGGAATGCGCTTCGGCGCGCTCGGCAAGGATAGCGAGGTCTTCTTTTTCGAAGCGTTTGAGCGTGTAGACCTTGGCGCGTGACAACAAGGCCGCCACCAGGCTGAAGCTTGGGTTTTCCGTCGTTGCGCCGATCAGGACGATGGTCCCATCCTCGACATGCGGCAGAAGCGCGTCCTGGGTGGTCCTGTTGAAGCGGTGCAGCTCGTCGACGAAGACCACTGTCTGCCGCCCTGCCCCGCCGCGGAGCTGCTTGGCGGCATCGACGACCTTGCGCAGATCAGCAACGCCGGAAAGCACGGCCGAAAGCTGCACGAAATCGAGGCCGACTTCCTTGGCGACCAGCCTGGCAATCGTTGTCTTGCCGACGCCAGGCGGTCCCCAAAGAATGAACGACGACACCTTTCGCGATTTGATCATGCGCCCGATCGGGCCGTCGGGCCCGAGAAGATGGTCCTGTCCGATGACCTCGCTGATGCGTTGCGGGCGTAACGTCTCGGCAAGCGGACGCGGGACAGACTCGTCGAAAAGGGAACTCAAAAGGTCACCCTCCCGACGGTTCGGCTATCTGCCATCTTTCCCGCCACAGCCCCGGTGCACTCAATAACGCAGCATCTGGCGCATGATGCGGCCATCACGCTCGACGGTAAACCGCCACCAGCGCGTGTCCACCTCGGCAAGCTGCTTCAGCTTCTCGGCAGTATCGATGACCTCACCATTGACCTCGCGCACGATGTCGCCCGGCTGGAAGCCAAAACCAGCAGCCGGCGAGCCGCCGTCGATGCCGACGATGGCGACACCCTTGGTGTCGGTTGCGACACGCAGCCGCTGCGCCAGTCGCGGTGACAGCTCGGCAACCTTTGCACCCGCAAACGGGCTGCGGCCGCGCAACAAGACCTCGTTCGAGCTTGCGCCTTCCGGCGCGCGTTCAAGGGCCACTTCGATGGATTTCTCCTCGCCCTTGCTCAGCACCGACAGCGTTGCCTTGCCACCGATCGGCTGGGTCGCCAGGCGATAGTCGAGCGCTTCCATGTGCTCGATCGCGGCACCGTTGAACTGCAGCACAACGTCGCCGGGCTTGAGCCCCGCGCGTGCGGCGGGGCCGTTTTCGTCAACCGACGAAATCAGCGCGCCCGATGGATGATCCATGCCGAGCGACTCGGCGATCTGGGGCGTTACCGGCTCAAACGAAGCGCCGATGAAGGGCCGTTCGAAGAATTCCGCACCGCCCTTGGCGGCCTCGGTGAAGGCGCGCACCATGTTGGAGGGAATGGCAAAGCCGATGCCGATCGAGCCGCCGGAGCGGCTGAAGATCGCCGTATTGATGCCAACGAGCTGGCCGCCCATGTTGATCAGCGCACCACCGGAATTGCCAGGATTGATCGCCGCATCGGTCTGGATGAAGAAGCCGGAATCGGACACCCCGATATGCGTGCGGGCAAGTGCCGAGACGATGCCGCTGGTCGTTGTCTGGCCGACTCCGAAGGGATTGCCCATGGCGAGTACTAGGTCGCCGACCTGAAGCGCGTCGGAATCACCAATGGCGATCGTCTGGAACGGCTTATCGGAATCGATCTTCAGCACCGCGAGATCGAGCGTGTCGTCCTTGAGYAGAACCTTGCTGGTGAATTCACGGCCATCCGACAGCGCCACCTTCACCTCATCGGCATCTTGGACGACGTGGTTGTTGGTGACGATGATACCACTTGGATCGACAAGAACGCCCGAGCCGAGCGACGAACGGTTGCGCGGGGCACCGCCGCCGAAAAACTGTTCGAAGAACGGATCACCGTCAAATGGCGAGCGCACCTTCACCTGCTTGGAGGCGTAGACGTTGACCACGGCCGCAGCCGTTTCCTTGACCAGCGGCGCAAACGAAAGCTGCATCGCTTCGCGACCGAACGGCACGCGGCGGTCAGGCGCAAGCGCCCCAACATCAGCCTTGCCGCCGTTCAGCAGATCAGTCAGCACATCCGACAGGCCTGGGTCCTCGACCGGCTTCTTCGCCGCTTCCTGGGCCACGGCACCGCCGGCAATCGCAATACTGGCGCACAAAGCGAGCAGCAAATATCGTTTCGCACGCATGGCGAATCCTCCAACGCATAAGTCGCCGCCATTGTCGTGACGATTGTGCAAATTGAAAGGCTGTATGCGCTCGAAAGCGGTTATTTCCGCATAGTTGGCGCGGGACGTGGAAGAACCGCTGCAACACGGAGCAATTGCCCAAAACAAAAGGGGCCACAAGGGCCCCTTCGGTTCAAATCAAACGTGCGGAAAGCTTATGCGGCTTCGGCGTCGTTTGCAGCTTCGGCTTCGAGGCGAACGCGGTCGCCAGCACCCTTGGCCGAGGTGTCGCGATCGACGAACTCGATGACTGCCATGGCGGCGTTGTCACCGCGGCGGAAGCCAGCCTTCATGATACGCAGGTAACCACCGTTGCGGGTGGCGTAACGCGGTGCGACGACGTCGAACAGACGCTTCACGACGTTCTCGTTGCCGATTTGGGCGATCACCTGGCGGCGGGCATGCAGGTCGCCGCGCTTGCCGAGCGTCACCAGCTTCTCGACGATCGGACGCAGGTCCTTAGCCTTTTCGAGCGTGGTCACGATCTGCTCGTGCTCGATCAGCGAGACCGAGAGGTTGGCGAACATGGACTTGCGGTGGCTTACGCTGCGGGAGAAGCGGCGGCCTTTGAAACCGTGGCGCATGGCTCTTTTCCTTATTTTAAGTTGTTCAAGAGGCCACGGCCTCTGATGGTTTTCCGCAAGGCCGTCGGACCGGAATATCCGGTCCTCGGAACCATGCTCGACTAGGTCTTCTTAGTACTGGTCTTCGTATCGCTTGGCGAGGTCTTCGATGTTTTCCGGCGGCCAGTCCTGCACTTCCATACCGAGGTGCAGACCCATTGCGGCCAGAACTTCCTTGATCTCGTTGAGCGACTTGCGGCCGAAGTTCGGCGTACGCAGCATCTCAGCTTCCGTCTTCTGGATCAGGTCGCCGATGTAAACGATGTTGTCGTTCTTGAGGCAGTTGGCCGAGCGGACCGAAAGCTCCAGCTCGTCGACCTTCTTGAGCAGCGCCGGGTTGAAGGCGAGCTCGGTGACGGCCTCGKCTGCAACTTCCTTCTGCGGCTCGTCGAAGTTGACGAACAGTGCAAGCTGGTCCTGCAGGATGCGTGCAGCGAAAGCCACCGCGTCCTCACCGGTGATCGAACCATCGGTCTCGATGGTCATGG
>NZ_JBFUKO010000224.1:0-7995 GCF_056400805.1 Aminobacter sp. P4_H6_2 | reverse complement strand
TTACTAAGCAAACCCTCTACGAAGTGGAACGCGCCCAGTTCACCCGCGGCACCTACGACCGTGCCATGGAATCGCTCAACCAGGTCAACTCGGAGATCGAAGATCTTCTCAAGGCCACTTGGGGGAGGAAATAATGGCGCGCAAGAACCTGATTGAAGTCTCGGCAGGCGGAGAGGCACCACGACCTTCCGAGGCACTTTCGGCTTCACGGCCGATTGCCGGGATGGTGCCAGCTGGCGTGCGCAACACTGCCCCGATCGGGGGTATCGCCAAGACTCTTGGAAACATCACCCAGAAGGTCGAACGCGCCCACGATCTTGAGCGCCAGATGGCCGAGGGCAACACCGTTGTCGAACTTGAGACAGCGCTCGTTGACGCATCGATGGTGCGCGACCGTCTCGCTATGGATGTGGCAGAACTGTCTTTGCTGGTGGAACAGATCAAGGACCACGGACAACAGGTTCCTATCCTTGTTCGGCCCCATCCAGAGATCAAAGGTCGCTATCAGGTGGCCTATGGCCATCGCCGGGTGGCAGCCGTCTCCAAGCTAGGCATTAAGGTTCGTGCGGTCGTTCGAAACCTCACCGACGACGAATTGGTGGTCAGCCAGGGGCAAGAAAACAACGCGCGGACCAACCTGTCTTTCATCGAACGCGCGTTGTTTGCTGCACGCCTTGAGGACCGTGCGTTCGCACGAGACGTGATCATGTCAGCGCTTGGCGTCGACAAGGCCGCACTGTCAAAAATGATCAGCGTTGCGCGCCAAGTGCCTACCGAGCTGATAGAGGCAATCGGGGCTGCGCCCGAAGTTGGTCGTCGGCGCTGGATGGAGTTGGCCGAGTTGGCGATCGCTCCAAAGGTTCCAGACCTTCTTTCGATGCTCTCACAAGGTCCAATGAGGGACGCCTCCAGCGACAACCGATTCCAAGGAGTGATGGATGCACTCACGAAGAAACCGGGTAAGGCAGCTCCACAAGGCCCGTCCTTGGAATGGGCGCCAGCCGACAAATCAGTGAGCGTGACGGCCAAGTCGAATGGCAAAACCTACACTTTGGCCCTGAAAAACAAGGATGCCGCAGGCTTTGGCGGCTGGATATCCGCGAATCTTGGACGCCTCTATGGGGCTTTCAAGGATTCGGAAAAAACTGAAACAGGAGACTGACCGCAAAAGAAAAAGGCCCCCAAACGTTGCCGTCGTGGAAGCCCTTCTCGTAGCTTGAACACCTAGAGAATCGCATTTCCTCGAATCACTGTCAAGAGTTGCGGCACCGAACAGGTGAGCGGATTTCTTTTGCCTCGTTGAAAGGCAAGGAAATGATGGAGAATCATATCTCGACGACGCCCTTTGGGCGGCGGCCACTGACGCTTGCCATAGTGGCAGGGCAACTAGCAGCCGACAGATGTGCGCCCGGCACCAGTGCCAACAAATGGCAGGTGTTTCGCACGGTCTGTGAGGCCAAGGGATTGCTGGGGGCGAGCGATCGCGCTTTGGCTGTTTTGAATGCGCTGCTGAGCTTCCATCCGGACACGGATCTCGTGGAAGGGGAGGGGCTAGTGGTGTTTCCATCAAACACGCAGCTTGCGCTTCGTGCGCATGGCATGGCGCCCGCTACTTTGCGGCGGCATCTGTCGGTACTTGTCGAATGTGGCCTTGTGGTGCGCCGCGACAGCCCAAATGGCAAGCGCTACGCCCGCAAGGGTTTTGACGGGGCGATCAAGTGGGCCTTCGGTTTCGACCTCTCCCCCCTTCTAGCACGTGCTGAGGAGTTCGAGCGTTTGGCTGAGACTGTCAGGGCCGAGCGAAGGGCGCTTTTGCTGGTGCGCGAGCGTATCACCATCCTGCGCCGCGACATCGCCAAGATGATCGCCTTTGGCCTGGAGGAGGGCATCACTGCCGATTGGCAGCGCCTTCACATAAGGTATCGTGAGATCGCAGACGCCATTCCACGCACCGCGACGCGCCTTGAGCTCGAACCAATTGCCGCTGAGTTTGCATTGGTTGCCCAAGAGGTGCGCAAGACACTGGAAAATCACGTTAAAACTGAAAAACCAAGCGCCAATGAGTCTCATTTCGAGCGCCACATACAGTATTCAGATACACATCCTCATGAATCTGAACCCAGCCCAGAAAAAGCGCAGTGGACAACTGCTGCCGTGAAATTGGTGATCAAGAACCAGCCACCAACGGGATATCCGCTTGGCATGGTGCTGCGTGCATGCCCTGACATTACCGATTACGCACGAAACGGCATTTCGGGCTGGGCTGACCTGGTGGAAACGGCAAACTTGGTGGGCAGAGCGCTCGGCGTCAGTCCCGATGCGTGGCACCAAGCCTGCGAGGCGATGGGGTCGGTTGACGCAGCGATCATGGTGGCGGCAATGCTGCAGCGGGGTGAGGCGATTGCCAGCCCCGGCGGCTACCTGCGCAGCCTCACAGCCAAGGCCAATGCCGGGGAGTTCTCCATCGGACCGGTGCTGATGGCGCTGTTGCGCGGCAGGGGAGGGCCCCAGGCCAGGGCAGGATAAGGTCAGCGGAGCTGCAGCAATTCCTCACCGGCTATTCTCAAGTCGTACCCAAAACGGCGAATCAATGTTCCTGCCGCACTGCAAGTCGAACTCTCGTGCTCTCTACGGCAGGGAGGAGCCTCTCGGCTTCTATAGGCCGCTTGCTTTGGTGAGGTTGATGCGGAAGCGGTCCCGACGTTGCTGATAACGGCGTGTCATTTCCGCGCTTGTGTCATCGAGTTGCTTTTGCACGTAGCGTTCGTCGACCTCTGCTGACGAGGCAAGGCCGGCGCGAAGCGAATGGCCGGCAAAAAGCTTGACGCGTTCGCCCTCGGTCAGGTTGCCGCGCACGCCGGCAGACAGTGCGCTGCGCTTGACCAGACGGGAAACCTCTTGGTCGTTGAGCCGTTCGGCGCCGACKCGCTTGCCTTGCCCGGTGACGCGACGGAACAGCGGGCCGTGGGCGATGCGGGCTAGGTTTAACCAGGTTTCCAGCGCCACGACAGGGCAGGTGGAATCAGCTGAACCGCGGCCGATCTCAATCTCGCGCCAGCCGGTCCTACCGCGCAGTGTGACGAGGATGCCCTTGCTTGGGAAGACTTCGATCCAGCCACGGCCGTCCTGTGTCTGATCGCGGCCGCAGTCGAGGCCGACGAGCTCTGAGCGGCGTAGGGCGCCGGCAAAGCCGAGTAGTAGCATCGCGCGGTCGCGCATGCCCCGCAAAGTGCCACGCTCAAGTGTTTCCAGCATGGCGATGAGGTCGTCGGACAGGATCGCTTCTTTCTGCCGGGAAGGCCGGGCATGGGCGTTACGGATGCCTGCCACGACTGTGGCGATTGCGGGCTGTTTCCTGTCGAGGAACAGGCCGCGCTGAGCATAGTTCCAGGAAAGCGACGACAGGCGCCGTTCGATGGTGGAAACGGCATCCTTACGCGCTGCCGCGCCGTCTCCTGGGCCACCCGAGATGCTGCCAGAGGCACAAGCGGTGATGTAAAGCCCGACGGTCTCGGGATCGGGCGGCAGTGCCGCAAGGCCCTGGCGGCGGAGCCAATCGCCGAAATGCTTCCAGTCCGCGGCATAGGCGCGGCGGGTGTTGGCGGAATTGGCCGCCTCGACATAGCCGCGAGCGCGTTGGGCAAGCCTATCGAGCTGCGCCGGAAGCCGGACGGAAGGCGCAGCCTCGGTGAGCAGCAGGGTGGGAGAGGGGGGCTTGTCATCTGGAATGACCAAGGTGTTCGGCCCTACCGCCGCATCCAGGTGCTGTTTCATCGCCAACGCGACATCGATGATGTCGGGAAGAGCGTCGCCATCGCTATCGGCCGACGTGGCGAGTGAATTCTTAGTGTTCATTTCCTGTCGCTACTACTCGGATGTCAGTTTGCGAGAAATCATTGCCCTTGAAGAGGAGGGGCTCATTGGCGAGCTTGGCAAGCGCGTAGGAGAAACAGTCCCCATAGTTCAAGCTGGCTGGATGACGGCCTTTGCCATAACGCCGCCACGCGCGACGCGCTTGATCGGCGTGTTCGACCTCGACCGCGACTATGTCGACCTCCACCCGTGCAAGCCATAGATCAAGTTCGGCCCCGCCGAGTTCGCCGAAGCGCGTCTCAAGCACCATGGCTGCTTCCAACACCGTGGCGGTCGAGATGAGCCGCACCGGATCGTCGGCAATCAACTTTTCGAAGGTTGCCGCTTCAGGCTCGTTTTTGGCGATCGCGACAATTGCGGATGTGTCGATAACCATCAGCTCGGCAACCCGTGTTCATCGTAGCCAAGGATGTCGTCGGCGCTACGTGTGTCGAGCACTGACATGGTGCCCCAGCGC
Organism: Aminobacter sp. P4_H6_2; assembly: GCF_056400805.1. NCBI lineage: Bacteria > Pseudomonadati > Pseudomonadota > Alphaproteobacteria > Hyphomicrobiales > Phyllobacteriaceae > Aminobacter > Aminobacter sp. P4_H6_2. Next base: position 3,665 of record NZ_JBFUKO010000224.1, on the reverse strand, counting down.
CGCCGGCTGGCAGCCAAATCTTCGAGAAGCGCAGCCTTGCGTGTGTCGGATCCGAGCCGGCGCATCCTATCTTCAAGAGCGCGGCGAGTGGCAACCGTGATCGTTTCGCCCGTTCGTTCCGCTAGGCTGCGGGCGAGGCGTTCCGTCTCGGGATCCTTGATGCTCAATGCCATAAAGAGGTTCCATCTACCTACGTGTATATTTTATACCTAGATAGCCTATCGGCGATGGAATTGCACGCGCCTCCTGTCGTCGAGCAGAACGCCGCCGAGTACCCTTTTCGGCGTTTTGCTCGACGAGAGAGGCCATTTTCGGAATAGAGATCATAACGAGCGATAATGCAACATTATCAGTCGTTGTAGATTGCCAACAGGCTGTGCGGTTTGCTGCCCAGCAATGGCAATAAGCGCACAGGCTTGTTACACTCCCCAACATGATTCCAACCGCTGCGCCACCGCTTGTCGCCCATCAATCCCCGAGCGTCCCCAGCTGGGCGCAGTGGCGCGGGCATGTCGCAAGCGACGCAGAAGCGGCCTTCATGGCTGGCGCCGCCCTGAACTCCTTGGACAATTTGGTGCGTGGCGAGCCAGCATGGGCCGGCGCGTGGCGCCAACGCCAAGCCTTGAAATGCGCCACCGCAGCTGTGCGTCTCGCTGGTCGAACCGAAGATGAAGCGGCGTTGCGCGATGCCGTGCTTATGACCCGGCCTGGCGACGATGTGGGCCCGGCCGGTAACATTTTAACTGGCTGGCGGCGGTTGGCATCCAAGCCGCCGGTTGTCGATGTCGATACCCTTGCCGGCATCGTGGAATTACTCGGCCTGCGTTGGAGCGAGGATCTGGCCACCATTCCCATGCAGATCAACGACTTGGCGCTATCCAGCGACAACAGATCGGCGCCGTTCGCCGCCACAGCGATCGCCACGCAGGTTCTTGCCGTGCGTCCCGATGCCGAGCCGCTCGGATGGTGGCTGGCTGATCTTGTGCTGTCGCGGAAGCTGCTCTGGAAAATGCCGGTACCACTTTTAATGGCGCAAGTTTTTACGCCGGCCTTCCGAACCGAAGGCGGCCGCGGGATCGCCGCAAGAATCCGGCCTGGGGAGCAAAATTTTGAGCGGTCGGTGTACCTGGCGCTAGCGCACGGTGCCGCCGAGGCCTGCCGGCTGGGGGCAGAGATTTCCCGGCGCGCCGATCGGTTGATGGCGGTAGCGCCAAAACTACGTGCCAAGGGGGCTGGGGAGGCGATCCAGAAACTGCTCGATGAAGACGCGATTTCTGGGTCGCTGACGACCAGAAACCTGTCACGGTTTGCGTCGCGGCGACTGTTTGAGCGCTTGCGGACGTTCGACGCCGTGCGCGAACTGTCGGGGCGGTCGACGTTTCGGCTGTACGGGCTCTAGGCGATGGCTGATCAGACCGGCCGAAGAGCAGACAAAGCCCAGCCGAAGCAGCTGGACACTGAACTTGAGCATCTGCCGGCGGATCTGCGCTGGCGCGAATGGATGGGCCGGGTCGAAGCCGTGATCTTCGCTGCACGTGAGCCGGTGTCTCCTGAGGTCTTGGCGCGTGTAGTCGGCAAATGCTGCAGCATCGACCTGATCATCGATGACATCCGCAACGAGTTGCGTAGCCGGCCGTACGAACTGGTCGCTGTTGCCGGCGGCTGGCAGCATCGGACCCGCCGGGTCTATTCCGATGCAATCCGGGCAGCCACCGGGCAGGGCGCGGATGGCGGGCCGGGGTCAAAAACCCTGTCGCAGTCGGAAAGTCTCGTACTGATGTGCATCGCCTATTTCCAGCCGATCACCCGTGCCGATCTGTCATCCTTCTTAGGTAAGGAAGTCAGCCGCGATCTGATAGGTGTGCTGCGCTCGCAAGACTTCATCGCCTCCGGCCCCCGCAGCCCGCAACCGGGAGCGCCCTATACCTATGTGACGACGCGGGCGTTTATGTCCCACTTCGGGCTCAATACGCTGCGCGACCTGCCCGACTTCGAGTCGCTCGAGGATGCCGGTCTGCTCAGTAAAGACATGCTGCTGGCGGGTGGTATTCCCGTCGGCCCTCTAAGAGGCGAAGGGGACGATGACAGCGACCTATCGGATAGCGGAGTCTTTGATGGTGAGGCGATGAGGGAAATCTAACAGCCAACCAAGGGCCGGTCAGATCGTCAGCGCAACAGCATGTCCGGAGGGCTTAGGTTAGGGAAGGAATTGTGGCGCGTTCGGCACTGCCCCAGTGAAACGTACGCCGGCGTGGACCTCCCAGCCCGACTGGTTCACGTCAGTCCGCTCCAGCAAATGCCGGGACTAAACAGCTAGTACGACGTCCAGCAACCTTCGGTCGGGAACACGCCGCCGGTGAGATTGGACGCCTCGTTGGATAGAAGGAAGAGCATTGTCGACACCTGCTCGGCAATGGTTGCCGGACGCTGCTTGGGGTCCGCATAGGCAAGGAGGCTGAAGGTCTTGGCTCGGCCCATGTTAGGCCCAGTCGATTTGTTGGCCTTCGTGGCCTCGGCGACCAGGATCCCCGCGCGCTCGACCATCGGAGTGTCGGTCGCCGCCATGTTGACGGAATTGACCCGGATGCCATGCGGCGCGTAGTCGATGGCCGCATTGCGGGTGAGGCCGTTGACCGCATGCTTGGAAGCGACGTAGGCGGGATTTCCGGCCAGACCAGTCATGCCGGCGATGGAGGCCAGGTTGACGATCGGGCCGCCGCGCCCTTGCGCAACCATCTGCATGAGTTCGGCGCGCATGCAGCGGAAAAGGCCACTGTGAAAGACACGGTCCCAATACTCGTCGGTGGCCTTGTGGATCGGGGCGAAAATCAGCGGCTTCTGTGCCTGGTAGTCTATCGGATCGCCCGAATAGACGCCGTCCATGACGCCCGCATTGTTGAGCGCCAGGTCGAGGCTGCCATAGCTATCAACGGCTGTTTTGACCATCTTTTCGCAGGCGTCAGTCTCGCCGACGTCGCCATAAACAAAAGTGGCTTTTCCACTGGCAGCGACGATGTCGGCGATGGTCTTTTCACCGAGATCCTTGATCCAGCCGACGCCGATGATGTTTGCGCCTTCACGGGCGGCGCGGACCGCAGCGCCAGCGCCCATGCCACGAGCGCAACCGGTGACGCATCGCCCTGGGGCACTGATCATCCTGCGAGCGTTTCGAATTGCTCGGCAATTGAAGGTCACGGATTGTAGGCAAAACTCGCCTGTCGCTTTCGCATATTTAGCGATCAGGCAGCGCGGGCGATGGCGGAACCCTCAGCGTCGAACAACGACACGCGCGCACCGTCGATGGCGATGCCAACAGTCTCGCCGATGCGCACCGGCGCATCCGCAGGCGCGTTGACGTTGATCAGACCAAGCCGGTCGTTGCGCACGAAGACACTGGTGTTGCCGCCGAGATATTCGGCGACCTCGACCGTGCCGCGGCAGTTGCCGGCCTCGGGCGAAACGAGCGTCAGATGCTCGGGGCGGGCACCGAGCTGGGTTGGCGTGCCGGAGAAGGCGAGAGCGAGTGCGCCCTGCCCGGAAAGGTCGAGCTTACCTTCATCAGAGGGCGCGCAGGCGAGCACGTTCATTTTTGGGCTGCCGATGAACTGAGCAACGAACAAATTGGCCGGCCGCTCGTAGAGCTCGTGCGGGCTGCCGTGTTGCAT
>NZ_JBFUKO010000223.1:0-7998 GCF_056400805.1 Aminobacter sp. P4_H6_2 | reverse complement strand
TCTTCGATGTTGGTGGGCAGGTGCGGAACAGGCTTTGCAACGCCGGGCATGGCAACGATCGCCCAGCCGACATTGTACATCTCGTTGGCCTTCTTGGTGACCGTCCAGTCGATGAACGTCTTGGCCGCTTCCTCTTTCGTCGTACCGGCAACGATCGCCGAGGCTTCCATGTCCCAGCCGATGCCTTCCTCAGGAATGATGATGTCGATCGGCGCACCTTCGGCCTTCGACTTGGCGGCGCGGAACTCGAAGGAGATACCGATCACCGTTTCGCCAGCAGCGGCCATCTTGCAGGGCTTGGAGCCGGAATGGGTGTAGGCGGCGATGTTCTGGTGCAGACCGTCCATGTAGGACCAGCCTTCCTTTTCACCGAATAGCTGGATCCAGCTCGACACGTCGAGATAGCCGGTACCCGACGATGCCGGGTTGGGCATGACGACATGGCCCTTGTATTCGGGCTTGGTCAGGTCCTTCCAGCTCTTGGGCGCGGTCAGACCAAGCTTGGCGCCTTCGACGGTGTTGTAGCAGATCGAGGCGGCCCAGCCGTCCATGCCGACCCATGCCGGAGGCGTGTCCTTGTCGACATATTGGGGCTTGAGCAGTTCCACGCCCTTGGGCGCGTAGGGCTCAAGCATGCCTTCTGCCTTGAGCACCAGAAGCGACGTCGCGGCCAGACCCCAGATCACGTCGGCCTGCGGATTGTCCTTCTCGGCGAGCAGCTTGGCGGTCACCACGCCAGTGGAGTCGCGGATGAAGTTGAGCTTGATGTCGGGATGGTCCTGGTTGAATGTCTCGGCGTAGCGCTTGAGATCTTCGGCTTCGATTGCCGTGTAGACTGTGAGCTCGGTCTCCGCCCATGCCGCCGACGACATCATCATCGTGGCGAAGGCGGCGAGCACGAAGGCTTTCTTCTGGTTCATGGATATCTGGCTCCCATTTGGATCGCTTTGGCACGTTCTGATTGGGAGAGGTCTGAGCAGGGATGCGCGTGCCGCGACTGCCCCGATTGCGCCTCGTCCAAGGCTGATACTGGGAACGAGGGGTCAATAAGTAAAATCTATTCTTTTTATGATACTGTAGGCTCAGCTTATGAGCTGCACAGATGTGCGACAGGCAAGTGACAGCATTGTTTCAAACAGGTGAAACGATCAGGAAAAGGCGAGCGCTACAACACCACAGGCGACGATGACCGCCGAGACGATGCGCGCCGGCCAGGGCCGTTCGCCGAAGATGAACAGGCCAATCAACGCCGCGATGATCACGCTCGATTCCCGCACCGCCGACACCGCGCCGAGCGGCGCGATGGTCTTGGCATAGATCACAAGGCCATAGGCGGTGACAGCGCCGAGCCCGCCGATCAGTCCCAGCCCAACCGTGCGCAGATCGATGGTGTGGGTGGCGCCGCGCCGGCGAAACAGCACGAACAATGTCACCGGAAGTTCAAGCAGGAACAGCCAGCCCATATAGCCGAATGGACTGTCGGACAGGCGCACGCCTATGCCGTCGATGACCGAATAAGAAGCGATCAGGACTCCGTTGATCGCAGCGGCACCCACCGCGCGCGGATCAGCATTCGCGGCACCCCGCTGGAAAGCCAGGAAGCCGATGCCGAACGTAATTGCCGCGAGCCCGGCCCAGCCGAGTGGCGGCAGCGTTTCGCCGATCATCACATAGGCGCCAAAGGCGACAAGGGCAGGCGCCAGTCCGCGCGCAATCGGATAGACCTGGCTGAGGTCGCCGAACTGGTAGGACTGGAACAGGAAGATGTAGTAGCCGAAGTGGATGACGGTCGACAAAAAGATGTAGATCCAGCTTTCCATCGACGGCGACGGTGCCGACAAGACCAGTACCGTGCCGAGTGTGGCGTGGGTGGCGGAGACGGCGGCAAGCACGACGGCGCGGTCGTTCGCCGCCTTGACGACGGCATTCCAGCTCGCGTGCAGGAACGCCGCGACCAGCACGATGGTAAGCGCGAAACCGGACATGCGATCAGACTTTTATGTGGAGGAGGGCAGCGGTTTGCGTCGCGCCGGCTGACGGACGCGCCAAGGCTTTCGAAAAGTGCATTTCCCCTCCAGACGCGAATGAGGGAGCGCAAGCGCTCCCTCATCGAGGCTTATGCGATTTGCCGGCTCAAGACCATGGCAGCGAGAATGTCTTGACGTTGGTAAAGCTCTTCATTGCCTCGATGACGCCTTCCTTGTAGCCGTTGCCTGAATCCTTGATCCCGCCAAATGGCGACATCTCGATGCGATATCCCGGGACTTCCCAGATATTGACCGTGCCGACCTGAAGCCCTGCGATGTATTTTTGCATGCGGCGGAAATCGTTGGTGCAAACGCCTGACGACAGGCCGAAGGCGGTCGAGTTGGACAGTGCGATCAGCTCGTCGTCATTGTCAGGTGCGCGCACGATCGGGATGATCGGCCCGAAGGTCTCTTCCATCACCAGTTCGGAGGTGTGCGGCACGCGGTCGACAACAATCGGCGGCAACAGCGCGCCCTTGCGGCCGGGATCATAGAGCACTTCGGCCCCTTGTTCGGCGGCCATGTAGACTCTGCTTTCGAACAGCGCGGCCGCCTTTTCGTGCACCACCGTGCCGAGATCGGTCGACCGGTCCATTGGGTCGCCAAACCTGAGCTTCTTGGCGCGTTCGAGCACCATCGGGACGAAGCGGTCGGCCACGCTTTCCTGGCACAGGATGCGCTTGACCGCGGTGCAGCGCTGGCCCGAGTTCTTGGTGGCGCCAGCCACCGCCAGATCGGCCGCCTTGGCGAGATCGTCATCAGAAAGGTCGTTGAGGATGATCAGCGGATCGTTGCCGCCGAGCTCCAGCACCTGGCGTTTGTAGCCGGCGGTGCGGGCGATCATCTTGCCGACCGGCACACCGCCGGTGAAGGTGATCAGCTCGATGTTTTCATTGGTGATCATCTCCAGTCCGATGTCGGCCGGCATGCCCGTCACCACCGACAGCATCTCGGGCGGCAGGCCGGCCTCGTAGAGGATGTCTGCGAGGATCAGTGCCGTCATCGGGGTGAGTTCGGTCGGCTTGACCACCACGCAATTGTTGGTGGCAATTGCGGGTGCCACTTTGTGCGACACCATGTTGAGCGGATGGTTGAACGGCGTGATCGCCGAGATCGCCTTCAGCGGCTCACGCGTGGTGAAGATTTTCCGTGCCTTGCCGTGCGGGGTCAGGTCGCAGGAAAAGATCTGGCCGTCGTCCTGGATGCACATCTGCGCCGACAGCGTGAACACATCATAAGCGCGGCCAACCTCGTAGAGGGAGTCGGCCTTGGAGATGCCGAGCTCCAGCGTGATGATGTCGGAGATCTCTTCCTTGCGCGCGGCAAGCGCTTCGGCAGTGCGGAACAATATCTGCTGACGCTCGTAGCGGGTCAGCTTCGATTTGTAGTTGGCGGCGATATCAAAGGCCTGGCGCGCATGCTCGGCACGCCCCGCCGGCACCGTGCCGATCACCGCATTGGTGTAGGGGTAGTGGACGTTGACGATACCATCGGCATCGACCTTGCGCCCGGCGATGCGCATGGGCTCATGGCGCACCTTGAACGTCGTTTCAGCCTTGACCATCGTCAACTCCCTCAGGCCAGCGCTGCGGCCATGGCAGCATAATAGAACGCATCGAAGTTGCGCAGCACCGGTTCGTTCGGCAGGCTGGGCAGCTTGCGGTTGACGATGAACGGCACCGCCTGCTCAGTCAGGCCGCCATGCGAGCGCAGCGGCTCGTTCAGCGCTGCCAGATCATGGCGATGCTCGCTGGTGCCGATCGTCTTGTTCTCCGAAGAGACCAGCACGATGTCGCCGATGCGGTCGCTTGGCAGTTCGAAGCGCGAGCTGGCGGTGGCATTGTCGATGACGACGTCGATGCCCTCGATAGCGGCAAGGCGCTTCATGATGCCGGCCTGGTCGGCACCTTCGGGCAGGTAGGCGGTGGCAAACGAACCAAGCGCGCCGTGGTGGACGACATATGGGTCGGTGATCGGCAAGATGACGCGTGCGGCGTCCTTGCCCAGCCACTCGTCGAGCAGGTCCTGGACATAGACCACGTCAGGAGTGCCGTCGGACTTGTGCTTGGGCTTCATGCCATGGTCGGCGGTGATGACGATGGCCGCGCCCAGCGCGTCGAGTTCGCCGAGATATTTGTCGAACATCTCGTAAAAGGCATTGGCCTGAGGCACGCCGGGCGCATATTTGTGCTGCACGTAGTCGGTGGTGGTCAGGTACATCACGTCAGGCTTGAATTCCTTGAGTAGCTTGACGCCGGCGGCAAAGACGAACTCCGACAGTTCGGCCGAATAGACCTCCGGCACCGGCTTGCCGAGCCAGGCGGACGCGTTGTCGATGCCGTGCTCGGCCTTGGTCGAGACATCGGACTTTTCCGAAGAAAAGCAGATGGCGCGGCCGTCGTCGAACTTCAGGCCACTGCCGAGCAGGGCGCGCAGCTTGTCCTTGGCGGTGACCACGGCAACGCGCGCGCCTGCATCGTAGAAGGCCTGGAAGACGGTCGGCGCGCGCAGSAAGCGCGGGTCGTTCATCATCACTTCCTTGCCGGTCTCGCGCTCATAGAGATAGTTGCCGCAGATGCCGTGCACGGCAGGCGGGCGGCCGGTGGCGATCGACAGATTGTTGGGGTTGGTGAAGCTCGGGATGACGCTGTGGGCGGTACGCTCGGTGCCCTTGGCGCGGATCTTCACCAGCGACGGCATCAGGCCAGCTTTGATCGCCTCGTCGAGATAGGCCGGCTCGCAGCCGTCGAGGCAAATGGCAATCGCCGGCACGCGCGGCCATTCGTAAGTGCGGCCGTTGGCGCTGACGTTGATCGTGGTCATCTTGTTCATGGGGAGTTCCTTTAAATCTTTGTTCAGGCGGCGAGCTTGGCGCGCTCGGCGATGGCGGTCGCGGGAGGAGCCGCTGTGTCGACGCCCATTTCGCTGAGCGACTGGCCGGCGGCCTCGACCACCTTGCGCATGACATGCTCGTCCATCTGCCCGATGCAGCCGACGCGGAAACTGTCAGCTACCGTCAGCTTGCCTGGATAGATGATGAAGCCTTTTTCCTTCATCAGCTCATAGAAGCGGTCGAAGGCGAAATCGGGATGGGCGGGGCAGAAGAAAGTGACGATGATCGGCGACAGCCAGCGGTCCTTGAGTAAGGTTTCGAAGCCCAGCTCGCGCATGCCTGCTACCATGACGTCGCGGTTTCTGGCGTAGCGCGCGCCGCGGCCGGCGACGCCGCCTTCGATCTCATGCTGGCGCAGCGCCTCGAGGAAGGCGGCGACCACATGGGTCGGTGGGGTGTAGCGCCACTGGCCGRTCTTGTTCATGTGCGCCCACTGGGCATGGACGTCGAGGCTGAGCGAATGGCTGCGGCCCTTGGCGGCTTCGAGCTCGCTCTTGCGGGCGATGATGAAGCCGAAGCCGGGCACGCCTTCGATGCACTTGTTGGCCGAGGACACCATCGCTTCGTAGCGGATCTCGCTGACGTTGAGGGGGATGGCGCCAAATGCGCTCATCGAGTCGACAAGAAACTTGCGGCCCTTGGCGTAGACGACTTCGGAAATCTCGGCGACCGGGTTGAGGATACCCGAGCTGGTTTCGCAGTGGACGAGAATGACATGGGTGATGGCCGGGTCGGCATCCAGAGCTGCGGCCACTTCATCGCCGCGCGGCGGCATGTAGTCGCCCTTGTCGATCGCCACACAGTCGCGGCCGAGATAGCCGAGCGTCTGGACGATGCGCTGGCCGTAGGCGCCGTTGACCAGCACCAGGACCTTGCCGTCTCGCGGCACGAACGAGCCCAGCATTGCCTCGACGGCGAAGCTGCCGCTGCCTTGCATCGGTACGCAATCGAAGTCGCTGTTGCCGTCGCCGAGCATGGCGAGGAGACGCTGGCGCATGTCGGCTGTCATTGCCCGGAAGTCGCCGTCCCATGAGCCCCAGTCGCGAAGCATCGCCTGCTTGACCGCATAAGAGGTCGTCAGCGGCCCGGGCGTCAGCAGATAGGGTTCGCCGAGTGCTGGTGCCGGGAAGGGGGCTTGAGCCGCAAGCTTGTGTTCGGACAGCATTTCTTTCTCCTCGCCGTCTTCAGATGTCTGGTTCGGCTTCACATTGCTGACCGGCAATCCATATGTAAAATCGTTATTTTGTATTCATCCATAAGCTGAAACGATAGTGGCTAGATGACATGCAATTTCGTCATGCCGTCTTGGCGAGCCGGCTTTCCAGAAGATCGCCGCTCTGGGTCAGGATCGGATAGGCGACCGAGACCAGAAGGGAGTTGAACTCCTTGAGCGCCCGCACCGCTTCGAGGTGGATGTCGCTGGTCTCGATACTTTGCGGCGAGCCCGATTGCAGACGCTTGAGATGCCGCTCGTGGCTATCGCGTTCAAGCTTGCGCATGCGTTCCTTTTCGACCACCAGCTGGCGCGCGGCGTCGAGATCGCCCGACACCAGCACGTTCATGGCGATCTGCATATTGGCCAGCACGCGGTCGTGCAGCGTGGTCAGCTCGCCCCAACCTTCCTTGGAAAAGCTCAGCCGCTTGTCGTTCTTCTCTTGGGCCAGCACCAAAAGGTTCTTGGCGATGATGTCGCCGGCATGCTCCAGATTGATGGCCAGGTCGGTCAGCTCGATGCCGCGCCGTGCCTCTTCCTGGGTCATCGTTCCGCGATTGACCTCGGCGATGTAGAGCTTGATGTCGGTGTGGGCGCGGTTGACCTCCTCGTCGAGCTTGCGCACCTGCTCGACGCGCGTACGGTCGCCGGAATCGAAAAGATCCATCACCGGGCGCAGCATGATCTCCACCACCTCGGCCATGCGCAGTACCTCGCGCGTCGCGCTGGCAAGCGCGACACTCGGCATCTTGATCACCGTGCGGTCGAGTGCGCTGACCCGCCGCGACATCAGGTTGAAGCTCTCCGAACCGTGCGGTGCGTCGGGCAGAAGCATTGCTATCAGCCGCTCCATCGGCCCGGTGAAGGGCAGGCACACCACCAGCAGCGCAAGGTTGAAGGCAAGGTGCATGTTGACCACCTGCCGGGCCGCACTGACGCCGAACCAGGTCATCGGGATCTCTATCGCCTGCATGGCAACGAGGATCGCGATTGCAGCCGTTGCACGAAAAATCAGATTGCCGACCGGAATGCGCCGCGCTTCGATGGCTTGGCCGCGCGTCAGGCCGACGGCAACGAGTCCGGCACCCAAGTTGACGCCGAGGATCATCGGCAGCGCCACTTCGGCCGGTAGCACGCCTTGGGCCGCCATCGACATGAACAACAGCACCGAGGCGACGCTGGAATGGATCAGCCAGGTGAAAAGCGCCGCAGCACCAAAGGCCGTCACCGGATCGCTTCTGAGATAGTCGATGGCCAACGGCAGCAACGCGCTGTGGCGCATGGGGGCGGTCGCATCGCCAACCATGCGCAGCGAGATCAGGATGAAGGCGATGCCAAGCAAGGTGCGCCCGGTCTGCTTGACGATGCGCGCCTCGAATTTGAGGAACATGGTGGCACCGAAAAACAACAACAGTGGCACCAGCCAGCTGAGGTCGAAGGACAGTGCCTGCACCACCAGTGCCGAGCCGACATCGGCCCCCAGCATCACGGCGAGCCCGCCCGAGACGGTCAGGACGCCCGTAGCGGCAAAGCCTGCGGCGAGCACTGCGACCGCGGTTGCGCTCTGCAAAAGAATGGCGAGCAAGGTGCCGGCCGTCGCTGCCTTCAGCCGGCCTTTGGTCGCGCCACGCAACGCCTCGCGCAGCACCGCGCCATGGGCGCGTTCGACGCCGGTGCGGACCATGCGCACCGCCCACAAAAGCAGCATGATGGCGCCGGCCAGTTGCAGCAGGATGAACATGAAATGCATGGCCGCGAGCCTCCGATTGCAAAGCGCGCAGCTGTGGCGCTTGCCTTATCCTCGGTGGTTCTGGATATAAGTCAAATCGTTAGTTTCGATATTTATATTGGTTGAGATTATTGGT
>NZ_JBFUKO010000222.1:0-8001 GCF_056400805.1 Aminobacter sp. P4_H6_2 | reverse complement strand
GATCACGGCAATCGCTCTCGCGCTGCTGTTCTTGCTCTTTGCCCACATCGCCGTCGTCGCCGTCCGCAACCGGATGGCCGCTCCCACACTCCAAGCCACCACGTGAACCGCCATGCTATCGAAAAGTCTCCACCTGCTCCGCTCCGCTAGCACGCTGCTGGCCATCGTGCTTGGCATCGCCGGGCTGACGCTGATCCTCTATGTCTGGCAATTGCCGCCCTTCAAGAGTTCTGTCGAGGTCACCGAGAACGCCTATGTGCGGGGACAGGCGACCATCCTGGCACCACAGCTTTCGGGCTATATCGCCGAAGTGGCGGTGCAGGATTTCCAGGATGTCAAGGCAGGCCAGCTTATGGTCCAGATCGACGACCGCATCTTCGTGCAGAAGCTTGAGCAGGCACGCGCGACGCTGGCCGCGCAGCAGGCCGCATTGGCCAATTCGGAGCAGCAGCGGCACTCGGCCGAAGCGCGGGTCAAGTCGGCCGAGGCGCAAATCGGGTCCGCCAAGGTTGCCTATGACAACGCGCAGTCCAGCTGGGGCCGGATCGAGCCGCTGCTCGAGCGCGGCGTGTCAACGCTGAGCGAGGCCGACAAGGTGCGCACGGCACTCGAACAGGCGCGCGCCGCCAACAGTCAGGCAGAAGCGGCAGCCGAGGTGTCACGCCAGGACCTGCAGTCGACCATCGTCGGGCGCCAGTCGCTTGAGGCTGCCGTCGCAGGCGCCGAGGCTTCCGTGCATCTCGCCGAGATCGACCTCAAGAACACGCGCATTGTCGCACCCGAAGACGGGCGGCTCGGCGAGGTTGGCGCACGCCTTGGCCAATATGTGGCGCCGGGAACGCAGCTGATGGCCCTGGTGCCCAAGCGCACCTGGGTGATGGCCAATTTCAAGGAAACCCAGCTTGCCAACATGGAGGTCGGCCAGCCGGTGACCTTCACCGTCGACGCGCTCGGCCATGCCACGCTGACCGGCCATGTCGAGCGTTTCGCACCGGCGACGGGCTCTGAGTTCAGCGTGCTCAGACCAGACAACGCCACCGGCAACTTCACCAAAGTGGCGCAGCGCCTGCCGGTGCGCATCAGCATCGACCCCGGCCAGGCGCTAGCCGAACAGCTGTCGCCCGGCATGTCGGTGGTGGTCAGCCTCGACACGCGTTCACAGCCAACGGCCGAAGCGGCGGCGCGCTAGACTAAAATCGCGCCAGCCAGGTGAAACGCATAAGCGGACCGGGAGCCAAAGCTACAGTTCAGCCTCATCTTGGAAACAGGCCATCGAGCAGGAAGCCGAGGCCTTTTTGGAAGGCGCCATCCCAATCATCATCCAACAGCAGCCGGGAGCGTTCGATTGTCGGGTGGCTGAGACGTGCAAGGCGCTGCTGTGCAGCGGCCTTGTCGTCGTCCGAGAGGTCGAAGCTCGCCCGGGTGATGGTGGCGCCCATCACAAAGTTCCACAGCGACCATATCGCGGCATTCATATCCGCGTCCGCCACACCGGCCCTGGACAAGATCTTGCTCAGCAGTTCCAGCCGACCGAGAATGCTCGGGCCGAGCGCCCGGCGCGGCAACAGCGATGCCGACCAGGGATGGCGCAGCATGCTGGCGCGCCAGTCTTCGAGCATATGAACGACATCTCCGCGCCAGTCTTGAGACTGAGCGATTTGCGGCGATGCGCGATATTCGAGCACATGGTCGAGCACCAGATCAAAGACATCCTCTTTGTTGTCGACGTGCCAGTATAGGCTCATCACGCCCGAGCCGAGGCGATCGGCCAGCCGACGCATCGTCAACCCGTCGAGACCTTGAGCGTCCAGCAGTTCTACCGCTGTTGCAACGATACGTTCCCGGGAGAGAGGTGGTTCACTGCGCCGCTCCTGCTCGGGCTGAGGTCCTTCACTTGTCCGTTGAGACCGTTTGCTTCGGGCGCCGCTAGGTTTGGCTGCCATTCGTCTTCCTCGCTGGTCGGAACCACGTTTTTGGCAGGCAACGTCAGGAATGTCGATGCGCGGCGATTGACTCGTACACCGTACCATACAATGTATCGCACATTGTGCGAGTCATCGCATGGGCAATGGGGCGAAGTTCGATCATGCCGGCCGCGAGGCAATGTTCCTCGCAGCCCGCGGAGCCCGAGAGAAAATCATGTCACGCGCAATCAAGCATCTGCTTATCGGAGGACTCATCATCATGACCATGGCAGTTCCGACTGCGGCGACAGCTAAAGAAAGTGATCGCAAGCTGACCATCGTCAATCCACCAAACCTCTACGACCCGTCGCCGAACGGCTACAGCACGGCGGTGATCGTGCCCGGCCAAGGCCAGGTGGCCTACATCTCCGGACAGGGCGGCCAAGACAGCACGGGAGGCTTGTCGCCCGACTTCGCTGTCCAGGTTAAGCAGGCCTACGCAAACTTGCGCACCGCCCTCGATGCGCTTGGGACAAGGCCGGATCAGGTCGCCAAGCTCACGGTGTTCGTGGTCGATCACGACATGTCCAAGCTTGGGGTACTGACCCAGAACGTCAAGGAAATGTTCGGCGAAGCGCTGCCGGCACAGACATTGATCCCGGTGCCCAGATTGGCGGTCGACGGCATGCTGTTTGAAGTGGAGGCCGTAGCTGTGCTTGACTAGCGGGTTCTTGGCCCGGTCGCGAGAAAGGCAAAAGAAGCGGGGTCGCGCGGGCGCGCGACCCCGTAGCGTTTGAAGTCTCAGCGCACCGGCGGGGCGTACATCAGGCCGCCGGCGTTCCACAAGGCGTTGATGCCACGGTCGATCTTGAGCTCGCTCGACTGACCAAGGTTGCGCTCGAAGATTTCGCCGTAATTGCCGACTGTCGAAACGACGTTGTAGGCCCAGCGCGGATCGAGCCCGAGCTGCAGGCCGCTGTCGCCTTCAGCACCGAGGAAGCGCTTGATTGCTGGATTGACCGAGGTCAGGCCGGCTTTGGCGTTGTCTTTCTTGATGCCGAGTTCTTCAGCCTCGACGAGCGCAAACAGCGTCCAGCGCACGATGTTGAACCATTTGTCGTCGCCCTGGCGCACGGCAGGTCCAAGCGGCTCCTTGGAGATGATCTCGGGCAGCACGGTGTAGGCGGCCGGATCGGTGAGCTTYAGGCGCTGGGCGTAAAGGGCGGAGGCATCGGTGGTGTAGACATCGCAGCGGCCGCCGTCGAAAGCCTTGATGATACCGTCGGCGGAATCGATGACGACGGGCTCGTATTTCAGCTTGTTGGCGCTGAAATAGTCGGCGACGTTCTGCTCGGTGGTGGTGCCCTGCTCGGCGCAGACGGTGGCGCCGGAAAGCTTGAGCGCGCTGTCGACGCCGAGGTCCTTGCGGATCATGAAGCCCTGGCCGTCATAATAGGCGGTGCCGACGAAGTGGATGCCCAAGCTGGCATCGCGTGACAAGGTCCAGGTGGTCTGACGCGACAGCAGGTCGACGCCGCCCGACTGCAGCGCGGTGAAACGCTCCTTGGTGGAGAGCGGGACGTAGCTCACCTTTTCCGGATCGCCGAGCACGGCAGCCGCCACGGCGCGGCAAAAGTCGATGTCGAAGCCGGACCATTTGCCGGAACCGTCAGGCGCCGAAAAGCCGGTGACGCCCTGGCTGACGCCGCAAGTGACCTTGCCGCGCTCCTTGACGATGTCGAGGGTGTCGGCTGATGCCGGTGCGGCCATTACGGCCGAGCCGAGCAGAAGTGCTGTGATGCACGTATATTTCATGTCTTCCTCCCTTGGTGTTTCGAGGCAAAGCCTAGGCTTGCCGCCGGCGCGTAAACGCCGGAAGTTGGTGAAATCCTCTGTGGTGAAGTCCCTCCGCGCGAGCCCGCGCGGGTCTGCTATGCCCCTTCGGCCAGCACCGCTGCGAAGGTTTCTTCCAAAACGCCGACAAGATGATCGGCATTGGCCCGGCTGAAGATCATCGGCGGGCGCATCTTCAGCACGTTGTCATGTGGCCCTTCGGTGCCGATCAAAACGCCGCGCGCCCGCGCCCCGTCATTGACCTTGCGGGCGAATGCTGTGGCCGGCGCCTTGGTCTTGCGGTCGGTGACCAGCTCGATGCCGAGGAACAGGCCCTGGCCCCTGACATCGCCGATGATCTCGTAGCGCGCCTGCATCTCCCTGAAGCGCGAAACCAGGTAGGCACCGATCTCTGCGGCATTCGCTAGCAGGCCGTCGCGCTCGATCACGTCGAGCACGGCAAGGCCCGCAGCGCACGACACCGGGTTGCCGCCGAAGGTGTTGAAATACTCCATGCCGTTGTTGAAGGAGGCGGCGATTTCCTTGGTGGTGACTAAGGCTGCCATCGGGTGGCCGTTGCCGATCGGCTTGCCCATGGTGACAATGTCGGGGGTGACGCCTTGGGTTTCGAACGCCCACCAATGCGAGCCGACGCGGCCAAAGCCGACCTGGACCTCGTCGGCGACGCAAATGCCGCCAGCGGCGCGCACCATGGCGTAGACTTCCCTGAGGTAGCCCTCAGGCAGGAAGACCTGGCCGGCGACGCTGGGGATGGATTCGGCCAGGAATAGGCCGGGCGCGCGGCCTTGTTTGGCCATGTCGGCGATCTGCTCGGCAATGCTTTCGGCAAAGCGTTTGGCGTGCTCCTCGACCGGCCAGTCCTCGGGCGCGCGATAGCTGTCTGGAATGGTCGCCTCGAAGACATGGGCGGGCCGGCCCTTGCCGCCCTTCCGCTTGTATTTGTAGGGACTGAGATCGATCAGCTCCTGGGTGGTGCCGTGATAGCCCCAGTCGAGCACGATAGCCTCGCTGTGGCCCGTATGGGTGCGCGCCATGCGCAGCATCAGTGAATTGGCCTCGCTGCCTGAACAGGCGAAGGACGCAACCGACAGTCCCTCGGGCAAGGTCGCTGTCAGGCGCTCGGCGTAGGTGACGATACCGTCGTGCAGATAGCGCGTGTTGGTGTTGAGCCTGGCAGCCTGTCGGGCGATGGCCTCGACGACGTCGGGGTGGGCGTGGCCGAGATGGCAGACATTGTTGAAGCAGTCGAGATAGGCGCGGCCGCGGTCGTCGATCAGCCAGGCGCCTTCGCCGCGCACGAACTTGATCGGCTCGGAATAGGAGATCGACAGGTTGGGCAGAAGCGAGTTTTTCCGCGCCGCGACGATCTCCGGACGCGTCCGGCCGGTCTGGACAAAGGTTTCGGGCGGGATGCCGGCAAGGTCGGCGGCATCGGGGAACAGCTCGCGCCAAACATCGAGATAACGCGCTTCTCCGACGCCGAGGATGTCGCGGGCGGCGAGGTCGGGATCAGCGGAGATCTGGAAATGCAGATGCGGCGCCCAACCGCCATTTTCTGCCGGCACGCCCATTTCGCCGACGAGTTCGCCTGCTTGGAGGTGCTGGCCGGCTTTAAGCCGCCTCGCCGCTTCATGGCCGAGATGGCCCCACAGCGTGACGAAGGGCGGGCAGCCCTGTGGTTCATGAAGGAGAGCAACGAGGCAGCCATAACCGAGCGGGTCTTCTTCGATCTCCAYGCTTTTCACTATGGCGGCCAGCGGGGTGAACACCCTGGTGCCGGCGGGCATGAACAAATCGAGGCCGAGGTGATGGACCCGGCGCGCGCCTTCGACGAAACGCGACCAGAAAATGTCTGAAGTGTAGACCGTGCGCGCCTCGCCCCATGGGCCGATGCCGAGCGCCACACCATTTTCGGCGCAAAAGGCATCCCACCAGGCGGTGGCTTTCTCGGGCTGCTGTCCAGCGGAGGTGACGGTCATCGGATGGGCCGGATCGCCATAGGGCACCAGTGCCTTGACCAGCGTCGCCGGATGGCGCTCGAGGATCGGTGCCAGGCTCTTGCGGTTGGCACTGATCCAGCAGGCGATGGCACCAGCTCCAGGCGCAGCATCAAAACCGCAGGCGTGGCGCAGGATGGCGGTGGCGAACCTACGATTCATCGCACCGAGACGGCGCAGCAACCGCCAGGCCGGCGCTTCTGATATGGCGAGATAGGGATTGTCGCCTGTCTTTTCCTTGCGCGCGGCAGACAAGGTGACGCTGATGACCAGCCGCATGGCGATGAGGTCGAAGAGGACGTCGAGCTCGTCTTCACGCAGCGGATATTCGGCATGGAAGCCGGCTGCCAACGTTGCGGCGGCACCGATCGGGTCTTCGACGTCGAGGATCGAATAGGCGCAAGCGACGGCCACTTCGGCGATCAAAGGCGAATAAAGCGCGTCGCCGAAATCGATGATGCCGGCGATGCGGTCGCGGCCATCCTCATCGACCAGCACGTTCCAGTCGTTGGCGTCGTTGTGGATGACCTGCGCGCGCAAACCGGCGAGACGGGGAGCTACCTCCGCATCGAAATGATCGAGCAGGCGCCGTAGAAGTGCGCGGTCTTCGGCGTCAGGGATATGTGGCAGGCGCTGGCGCGCGGCACCGGCTTGGCGAATATCCCAGTCGAACGAGCGCAAGGCGCCGGGATGAATGAAGCCCTGCAGCGCGCGGTCGAGTCGGCCAAGCGCTGAACCCAGGTTTGCCAGGAGTTCGGGCGTGCGCTCGACCTCGGCCAGCGGCAAGCCGGGCAGCCAGGATACCAGCCGCAACGCGTGGCGCTCGCTACCAACACCAGCGGCCTCAGCGAGCGGCGTGCCGTTTTGCGAAATCTTGAGTCGGGGTGCCACGACGTCCGGGCTGGTGCGCGCCAGGTGATCGAGCAACGCGACCTGGAATTCGCTCTCGCTGGCGGGCTCGCTGGCATTGACGATCTTGAGGATCCACAGGGCGCCATCCTCGGCCGAAAGCTTGAAGTTCTGATCGCGTTCGCTGTCGAGCGCGGTGACGCGGCCGCTGACGCCGAAATGGCTCGCGGCCAAATCGGCGGCCTCTCCAAAAGAGAATGCGGGCGCGGGATGGGTCACGTCGGTCATGGGCTATCCGAATTTGCTGGTATTGAAGCTTGGCACGGGCCGAAAAATCGGGCATCCGGCAAAGCGTCGGTTGCACCGGCACTATGACTGCATGGACCGGCACTTTAACGGCACGGATCGGAACCAGGCGATGAAGGAACTCGACGCCAAGGACAGGGACATTCTGGGCATCCTGTCGAAGGAAGCGCRCATCCCGCTGAAGACCTTGGCCGGGCGCATCGGGCTCTCCCGAAGTGCGACCAGCGAACGCGTCGCGGCACTGGAAAAGACCGGCGTCATCCGCGGCTACCGCGCCGATATCGGCCAGATGGATAGCAATTTGGTGTMGGCATTCCTGATGGTGACGCTGGTCAGCACGCCGTCGATGGGGGTGCTCGACCAGCTGGCGCGCTACTCGGAGGTGCGGCGGGTGTCGTCTGTCACCGGCCAGCTCGACCTGATGGTCGAGGTCGAAGTGCCGTCCATCGACCGGTTGAACACGCTGCGCGACATCATCGCCACGCATCATAGCGTGCAGGATCTGACGACGCTGATCGTGCTGCGCCGTGATATCGAGCGGCGAGAATGAATGGCACCGGCTCGCGGCGCCACTGATGTTTGATCATTGTTTCTGGCCAGTGAACTGTACGACCAGCGGCAAGACGGAGAAGAAACGTGACGATCCGACAAATCGTGAAATATCCCGACCCTCGGCTGCGCCTCGTCGCCGAACATATCACCGTCTTCGACCAAAGCCTTCGCGAGCTCGCCGCCGATCTGCTCGACACGATGCGCGCGGCACCCGGCATCGGCATCACCGCGCCGCATATCGGCATGGCCAAGCGGGTCGTCGTGCTCCAGCTGGAAGGCGCCGATAGCGCGCGGACCTACGTCAATCCGAAGATCATCTGGGCGTCAGACGACATGCTGATGCATACCGAAGGCAGCGTGTCGATGCCGGGCGTGACGGAGGAGATCAGGCGGCATGCGCGGGTTCGCGTCAGCTATCAGGATCTCAACGGCGTCGAGCGGACTGAGGAGGCCGATGGGCTGCTCGCGGTGTGCCACCAGCACGAGATCGACCAGCTCGACGGGATCTTCTGGATCCAGAGATTGTCGAAGCTGAAGCG
>NZ_JBFUKO010000221.1:0-8395 GCF_056400805.1 Aminobacter sp. P4_H6_2 | reverse complement strand
GTCGGCCACCGCGGGCTGAAGCTGCTTGCGGCGCTCGTCAGACGATCAGGCGAAATCCTTGATAAGGCCGAATTGATGGACGCCGCGTGGCCGGGCACAGCCGTCGAAGAAGGCAACCTCACCGTCCAGATCGCGCAGCTCAGGAAGTTGCTTGGCCCCGCCGACGACGGCGGTGAATGGATATCAACGGTTCCACGCGTCGGCTACCGCTTCACGGGAGCCGTCGAACAGATCCATGGCGCGATGCGAAAACTCTTGCCGCTGCCCGACAAACCGTCGATAGCCGTGATGCCTTTCGTCAATGTCAGCCACGATCCCGAGCAAGCCTCCTTCGCCGACGGGTTGACCGAAGACCTGATCACCGACCTGTCCAGGATTTCTGGCCTGTTCGTCATCGCCCGCAACTCGGCCTTCGCCTACAAGGGAAAGGCGACGGACGTGCGCGCGATCGCCGAAGAGCTCGGCGTGCGCTACCTGCTGGAGGGGAGCGCACGCCGCGCGGCGGGACGCGTGCGCATCAACGCTCAGCTGGTCGACGCGGCGAGTGGCGATCATTTATGGGCGGAACGGTTCGATCGCGGCCTGGAAGATATCTTTGCCGTCCAGGGCGAGGTCACCGGCAAGATCGTGGAGGCGTTGCTGGGCCGGCTGCGCTCGCCGCCACCGCGCAATCGGCCCAAAAATCTCGAGGCCTACGATCTCTGCGTGCGGGCGCGCAAGCTGATGGATGACATGCCGCAGGCGGCGCAAGAAGCCCATCTGATGCTCTCTCGCGCTGTTTCGCTCGATCCGGAATACGCCGAGGCCCATCGCTGGCTTGCCATGAACCACTGGATGGGATGGATACATAGCGGCGGGCCAGCAGAGCCTACTCGTAGGGTTGCTTTGGAACTGGCGCGAAAGGCTGTCGCGATCGATCCCAACGATGCTGGTTGTCGCTGGGTCCTGGCTTACCTGCTTGCCTATGAGCGCAGCTTCGCCGAGGCGGATGCGGAATTCGCCAAGGCGATCAAGCTTGACCCGAACGAGGCCGACACCTGGGCGGCATTGTCCGACATCGCGGTCCTGGCCGGGCGGGTTGAGGAGGGCCTCGAGCACATTCGCAAGGCGTTCCGGCTCAATCCGTTTCCGCCAAGTTGGTACTATCTGACGCTCGGACAGGCGCAATATGCGGCTGTCGATTATGAAGCCGCTGTCGAGACACTGCACAAGGACGAGACCTATCGTACAAGCTCACGCCGTTTCCTGGCGRCAAGCCTTGCCCAGTTGGGCCGGCTCGAAGAGGCGCGCGCAGAGGTCGAACTGTTCCTCACAGGCAATCCGAATTTCACAACCCGCCACTGGGCCTCGACGGAGCCATTTCGCGACGCTGCAACGCTCGAACATTTCGTCGATGGCTACCGCAAGGCCGGCCTTCCGGAGTGAAGTTCATGCCCCTTTGCCATGATCGCCCATGCGATGCGGGCGATTTTGTTGGCGACTGCAACCGCGACAAGCGTGAAGGGCTTCTTCGCAAGCAGGCCTCGGGCCCAGTTCGCCAAAGGCCATCACTCGTCCCCTTCTTCATCCGGTAGAGGGCGGTATGCGCTCCGACCAGCGGCTCTTGCACTCGGGTCATTTTGGTATACAGTATCCCAAATGACCTGACATGTGACGACCCGAAGGAGCAATGAATGACCGTCGCRATGAACCCGGACGARTTYCGYACSGCACTKGARAACGCCATCAAGGGCAAGAGCGCGAACAAGTCGCCATTCAGCSTCGSSTGGGCAAGYGGCAAGCTSAGCCGYGASCATCTCKCSCGCTGGGCCGAGAACCACTACCACTATGTCGGSCCSTTCGCGGACTACCTCGGCTACATCTATGCCCGCATGCCRGAGSRKYATGTCGAGGCSAAGGATTTCCTKCTSGCCAACATGTATGAGGAAGAGATCGGYGGCGACCGTCACACCGATCTACTCGTTCGTTTCGGCGAAGCCTGCGGCACGACAGGCGACAGGATGCGCGACTCCGACAACATGTCGCCGACGACACGCGGCCTGCAGAGCTGGTGCTATTCGGTTGCAATGCGCGAAGACCCGATCGTCGCCGTTGCCGGCCTCGTCGTCGGCCTGGAATCGCAGGTGCCGTCGATCTACCGCAAGCAGACGCCGACCCTGCGCGACAAATATGGCTTCACCGACGAGGAGGTCGAGTTCTTCGACTTGCATATCGTCTCCGACGAAATCCATGGCGAGCGCGGCTACCAGATCGTGCTCGAGCATGCCCGCACCGTCGAGATGCAGCAGCGCTGCCTCAAGATCTGCGAGGTCGGTGCCCAGATGCGGCTGCTCTACACCACCGCGCTTTACAACGACTATGTCGCGGCCGAGCTGCCGCTCGAGGAACTGCTCGCCGCCTGATCCCGCCACAGTGGGGAGCGCGCGGGGCGGCCCTGCCTCGTGCGTTCCCTCGCTGACCCAAACGCCAACAATTACCGGACGACAACGACGTGAAACAGGTCTTGAAACTCGAACTCGAAGAAGCCCGTGTGATGATGGCTGCGGCTGTGGCCAAGGCGCTGGAGCTCAATGTTCCCGAAACAGTCTGCATCGCCGATGACGGC
Source organism: Aminobacter sp. P4_H6_2 (assembly GCF_056400805.1). NCBI lineage: Bacteria > Pseudomonadati > Pseudomonadota > Alphaproteobacteria > Hyphomicrobiales > Phyllobacteriaceae > Aminobacter > Aminobacter sp. P4_H6_2. Next base: position 5,790 of record NZ_JBFUKO010000221.1, on the reverse strand, counting down.
GGCCATCCGATCGCGCTGGAGCGCATGAACGGCGCGCGCGTCACCGGCCCGCAGATCGCCTGGAACAAGGCCTTCACCGCCGCCGGCCACAAGCGCTCGACGCATCTGTTCACCACCCCGCCGAACGGCCCGGCGCTGCCCGGCAACGAGGCCTTCGGCATCCAGCTCAGCTTCGAGGGCCGCTTCGCCGCCTTCGTCGGCGGCTTTCCCGTCGTCGTCGACGGCGAGGTGATCGGCGGCGTCGGCCTCAGCGGCGGCAATGGCGAACAAGACATCGCCTGCGGCGTGGCGGCGCTCGCCGCATTGCAAGCGATACTGGAACCCAAGGGCCACAAGGTCATGGTCCAGGCCGACATCAAGAAGTGACCGAAGCGGCAGCGCCGCGTCCAACCGAACAGTGGAGACATGGATGGACCATGTTGTGCGCGTCCTCGAAACCGAGGACCAGTTTACCGTTGCCTCGGAAGAATCCGTGCTGATGGCGGCGATCCGCCAGGGCGTCCAGTTGCTGCATGACTGCACCGAGGGCGGCTGCGGCACCTGCCGCGTGCGGCTGATGGAAGGCTGCGTCCGCTACGAGGAATACCCGCTGGCACTCACCCCGGAGGACGAGGAGGAAGGCTTCGCGCTTGCCTGCCAGGCACGCCCGGAAAGCGACCTGCTGATCTCGACCGAACGGCCGATGGATCCGTGCTCCGATCCCGAACGGTATGCCGCGACCGTCCAGTCGGTCCGCAATGTCGGCCGCGACGTCGTCCATCTGACGCTCGCGCTTCCGGGCTCGGAGGAGTTGATCTACCGGCCAGGGCAGTATCTCAACGTGCTGCTCGACGATGGCAACAAGCGCAGTTTTTCAATGGCTTCGGTACCCAATGGCAAGACCGTCGACCTGCATATCCGGCGCGTCCGCGACGGCCATTTCACCGGCGGCCAACTGCTGCGGCTCAGCCCCGGCGACAGGCTCGACGTCGAGCTGCCACATGGCCTGTTCTGCTGCCGCAAGGAGGATTTCCGCCCGCTGCTGATGGTGGCGACGGGTACGGGGCTGGCGCCGATCAAGAGCATCTTGGAATCGCTGATGGACGATCCCGACTGCCCGCCAGTGTCGCTCTACTGGGGCATGCGGACGGAAGAGGACCTTTATCTGCATGACGTGATCCAGTCCTGGGGCGAGCGGTTGTGCGACTTCCAGTATGTGCCGGTGCTGTCGCGGCCCGGTCCGGGCTGGGAAGGACGGCAGGGCTATGTCCAGGAGATCGCTGCCGAGGATATCGGCGACCTTTCCGAGCACGCCATCTACATGTGCGGCTCGCCCAAGATGATATCGAGCGCCAAAAAACTGTTCGTCGAGAACGGCGCCAATCCCGGCTTCATCTACGCCGACGCCTTCAACTTCCAGCACACGCTGGTGCCGGCGGAGTAGCGGCGAACACCGAGCGCAGGGCGAGGGCAACATGGAAATCTCAGTCGCAACGCCCGCCGGGCGACCGCATGACGGCGTCGACCATTTGCTAGGAATTCCCTATGCGGCGGCACCCGTGGGCGCGATCCGGCTCGAATCCTAGCCTGAAATGCACCAGATGGGCGGTGCTGATTGAATACTGTACTCCAAAGCCAGGACGCTATATCGTCCGGCACAAGGCGTTGCTTCCGCAGGTTGATTCGACCCTTGCCACAGGAAGTGTAAGACCATGACCGTCATACTCGGGGAAATCCACGCTCCGCTCACCAAGCTGATCACCGCCGCCTTGCGCGAGCGCATCGTCAGCGGCGAAATCGGCGTCGGCGAAAGGCTTGTCGAAGGCCGCCTCTCCGAGGAGATGGGCGTGTCGCGCATGCCGGTGCGCGAGGCGCTGCGCGAACTCGCCGCCGAGGGCATCGTCACCATCGAGCCGCGTCGTGGTGCATCGGTTGCGGTGTTCAGCGAGGAGCAGAAGCGTGAGCTGGTCGAAGTTCGCGCTACGCTCGAGGCGCTCAACGCCAAGCTGGCCGCCAAGCGCCACGACCCCGAACAGATCGCCGCTTTGCAACGCATCCTCGACGACGGCGCCAAGCTGGCCGACACCGACGATCCGGTGCTGCTCTCGCGCCAGAACACCGAATTCCACGAGGCGCTGGCCACCGTCGCCRCCAATTCGGTGCTGCAGGACATAGTGCGCTCGCTGCGCGATCGGACGGTGATGCTGTTCGCCCCGATCAGCAAGCGCCGCGGCCGCCAGAACTGGGAAGWGCATGCCGGCATCCTCCGCGCGGTCATCGCCGGCGACAGCGAACTCGCCGCCTTGCTTGCCGCCCGCCACGTCTACAACGCTGCCGAGATGCCACAGGAATAGGCGCTCAGCGATTGTCGTAACTCTCCGGCGAATTGGGGCTGGTAGGGGCACCTGAATATCAGCTTTCGTGTCACCCTGAGGCACCCACCGGTCGCCAGTCTTGAACGCGCCGCAATCGAACCTTTAGCTCCGCGCCTACAGCAGGCACGGCAGGCAGTGAAGAAGAGATAGCCCCATGTCGGGAGCCGGCAATCACCGGCCCCAGCCTGTGGGCCACCTCCAGATCAATCCTGGCCAACGATCCGACGGTAGGCTAGCCCGGCCAGCGCGATGTCCTGCAGGCCAACGCCGACAGACTTGTAGACGGTGATCTCATCATCTGAGGTGCGGCCACGCGCCCTTCCGGCGAGGATTTCGCCGAGCTCGACGACTTTGGCCGCAGTGAGCGCCTGGGGATCGGCCAGCGCGAGATCGCCTGCTTCGCGTAGGCTCTGTTCGCGCCATTCGACGGCGACGAGCGAGGCACGTGCGATTGCCCGGTCGTCGAGCTCGCGGGTGTTGGGTAGGCTCGAGCCGACGGCAGCAATGAAGCACCCCGGCTTGAGCAGGTCGCCCGAAAACAATGCAGTTGGCGATCGCGAGGCGGTAATGACGATGTCGGCTTCCGCTGCCGCCTGTTCGGCCGTGGCCATTCTCGTGGGAACGCCGCAGGCAGCTTCCAGCTCGGCCGCCAATGCGGGATCGGACGACCGGCTCACCAGCAGCACGTGCCTGAGCGGAAAGGCTTCGGCCATCTGCACCGCATGCGCCCGGCCCAGCGGACCGGAGCCGAAGATGGCGAGCGTCGACGCGTCAGGGCGGGCAAGCCGTTGGGCGGAGATGACCGAGCAGCCGGCGGTCCTGAGCCGGGTAATGGCGCCGGCATCGAAAGTGGCGAGCGCGCGGCCGTCGACGGACGAGAAGAGCAAGATGACGAAGGAGAACTGGCCTTTGATCGTGCTGTAAACCTTGGCGCCCAAAACCTGCTGGCCGGGGATGACGGCGCCCAGCGTCGACAGCTTGACGCCGTCGGCCTCGCTGCGGATGCGCGCCTGCATTGCCGCCTCTTGCCTGCCGAAAGACAGGAAGGCATCGGCCAGCACGGCGCGAGCGTCGGCAGCGCTGACCGCCTTTTCAACCATGGCGTCGGTGATATGGATCATCATTGCACCAGCGTTCGGGTGAGAATGCCAAGCGCGCCGAGCCCGGACATGGTGAGCAAAAGGATGCGCACGCCGCGCGGCGAGAAATAGCCGACGAAGCGGCTCGAAACGAAGAAGCCACCCAGCATCAGCGGGAAGAGCAGGATGCCGAGCCAGAGCTGCGGCAGGGTAAAACGATCGACATAGGCCAGCATCAGCAGCGACAGGATCGCGCCAACGAAGAAGACGCAGCTGATCGTCGCGCGCATCTGGCGCGGCGGCACATATTGCATGACGATGGCGAAGGGCGGCGCGCCCGACGAAGTGATGGTGCCCATCAGCCCTGAGGCGAGGCCGGCCAGCGCCATGTTGGGGTGAGATGCCCTGACCTTCCAGCCGGCGAAGCTCAGCCCGACGCCAGCAAGGATCAACACCGCAAAGACGATCGAGAACGCATTGGTGGGCAGCGCCGCGAGCGTGGCGCCGGCGACCAGTGTGCCGCCGGCACGGCCGGCCATCAGCGTGGTCACGCTCGGCCAGTCGACGGCGTCGAAGTCGCGGAGAAGGCCGAGCAGCGCCAAGCCGGCGCCGAGCACCAGCAACGGCCCGGGCGCCATCTCGGGGAAGAACAGCATCGCAAGCGGCGCCGACACCATAGCAAAGCCGAGCCCGCCTATGCCCTGCAGCAGGGCAGCAATGAAGACCATGGCACCCATGCCGAACAGATGTCCCGGCACTAAGTCGCCGGGCATCAACTCGAGCAGGGACTGGAGCATGTCAGGCCCCAAGATAAATGCTCTTGATGCGGCTGTAGAAATCCATGACGTTGGCGCCGCCCTGCTCCTTCGCCGCCTGGTTGCTCGAATGCTTCAGGCCGCCGAAGGGGGCGTTGAGCGACACGCCTGTGGTCGGGCTGTTGACCTTGACGATGCCATGCTGGGTCTCGCGGGCGAAGCGCAAAACCGACGGCAGATCGCCAGTTACCAGCGAGACGGCGAGACCGTATTCGGTGTCGTCGGCCAGCTTGATCGCTTCGTCGAGGCTGTCGATAGGACGGATGGCGACGACCGGTCCGAAGATCTCCTCGCGCCACAGGCGGCTGTCGTCTGGCAGGTCGGAAACGACGGCCGGGCGGACGAAATAGCCATGCGCCAGACTGCTGTCGGCCTCGCGCAGCGCATCGCCGCCGACGACGCGGCCRCCCTCCTCGCGGGCGATGCCTACATAAGCGAGCACCTTGTCGTACTGCGCGCGGGTGGCAAGCGGCCCCATCTGCACGCCTTCTGCCGTGCCCGGCCCGACCTTGACGGCGGCAACGGACTTTTCCAGCCTTGCAACCAGTTCGGCATAGAGCGGGCGGGCGACGAGCACCCGGCTGGTTCCGGTACAGGCCTGGCCAGTGAGGCCGAAGGCGCCGCGTTCGATGGTGGCTACCGCTTTGTCGATGCTGGCGTCGGCCAAAACGACTGTCGCGTTCTTGCCGCCCATCTCGAGTTGCACGCGGGTATCGGTGGATTGCGAAGCGGCGATCTGTTTGCCGACCGCGTAGGAGCCGGTGAAGGTCAGCGCATCGACGCCGGGGCTCGCTGCTATGGCTTGGCCGACCTTGGCGCCCTTGCCTTGGACGAGCGCGACAAGCTTCGGAGGCAGGCCGGCATCGAGCAAGACCTCGACCAGTCGCTGGCCCATCAGCGGCGTGATTTCGGACGGCTTGAAGACCACGCCGTTGCCGGCGCGCGCACCTCCGGCGACTGCTCCGCCCAGGTCGGCCACGCAGATGCAACCACTGCCACCGCCTCGGCAACATCGGTGGCGTCGGAGTCAGGAAACAGCCCGATCAGGTCGCGCTCATCGGCGGGATTGCGGTTCTCGAAGGTGGCCCCGGCACGCGCGGGCTGCCACTCGCCGGCGATGTAGTTCAGATGTTGCTCAGTCATCAGTCGGTTCTGCTTTCGGAGAAGGGCGCGTCAGCGCGTCTTGGGCACCCAGGAGACGCTGATGTCGCCGAGTACGAAGGTCTGGCAGGCCATGCGGAAGCCGGCGGCGAGGTCGTCCACGGTCAGGTGGTTGCGCTCTTTTGGCTTGACGGCATCGGTGTTTTCGATGCCGGTCTCGATCTTGCAGCGGCAGGTTCCGCAGAGCCCGCCGCCGCACTTGAAGGGGATGCCCCCCTTCTCGCGCAGCGACACACGCAGCAGGTTGCTGTTGTCGGGTGCGGACACCTGCTTGCCGCCATTGGTGATGAAGGTGATGTTAATCATCGGTGCGTTCGATGTATGTTGATGCTGGCCGGCCCCTCAGACGAGCTTGAGCTGGATGTCCATGCTGCCGTAGGT
>NZ_JBFUKO010000220.1:0-8036 GCF_056400805.1 Aminobacter sp. P4_H6_2 | reverse complement strand
ATCCCTCCCTGGTCATCAAGACCAAAAAGGATTCTCCGATCGCGGGCTCGTGGCACGGCAGATTTCCCGCCCCGCCAAAGGACGTAACGGAAGTGTCGCTAACAATTCCGGGTGTCGAGACGCTCGACGCGATTAAAATTGCCGACCGATAGCCATGGCCGGTGCAACTTACTCTGCCCTCGCGGCTGTCATGATCATGGCAGCGGCGGGAGGTTCCTTTGCGCAGGAGCCGCGTTTCAATCGTGACATCCGCGATCTCAAGGCCACGATTCTGGATCTGAAGGGTCTTCCCTCCGATCTGAACAGCACCGTATCGGATTTGTCGGCGAAAGCCGATGGGCTTGCCGCCCGGCACAGCGGTCTTTCCGTACGACAAGACGCGACGACCGTCAGGGTGTCCATGACGGGTGATGTCCTGTTCGATTTCGATAGGGCCGACATCCAGCCGGCAGCGGAACCGACGCTCACCGATATCGCACGTCTCATCGCATCCGTCCCTGCCGGCACGATCATTGTCGAGGGCCATACCGATTCCAAGGGTACAGATCGATATAATCGGTCTCTGTCCCTTCAGCGGGCAAATGCCGTCGCGAAATGGCTCGTGAAACACGGGGCAGACAAGACGCGACTGGCGGTCAAGGCCTTGGGCGCCAGTCGCCCGATTGCGCCCAACGCGCTTGAAAACGGCGCGGACAATCCGGATGGGCGCGCACTGAACCGGCGTGTCGAGTTCGTTTTGCCAAAGTAGCAGCGCATGGAACCTACGAACCATGGTTCGACCTTGCGGATATGTGCCAGCTCGTTCCCGTCGGGTTGGAAGGACCGCCGTTGGATCTGCGTTACATGGGGTGCACAATCGCGACAAGTGCCATGTCATGCCGGCGCTAAACCAGATGAAGAGCAAAAATCGAGGAACTGTTATGATTGAACTGTTTCAATCACAGAAATATCTACAAGCTGAAGCAGACAATGTAGTCCGCGAACTGCAGCTAGAGGAACTGCTCGGATCCATTGGGCATCCAATCAGAGTGGGTAGTACAGCAATGGGGCTTATGGTGCGGCGGGACATCGACATAACCGTTGTTTGTTCCAAGCTGGATGCCCATACGCTCGAGGCCTTCAGCGCCGTAGCTGCCCGACTCATTCAGAAGCCAACAATCGTGTCGGCGGTACGCTTTCGGAACGATTGTGGCGGCTGGAATGCTGAGCCCGAAAAATATCCAGATGGTTTGTATCTTGGATTAACGGTCCGAGCTCAGAACGGCGCAAACTGGACGCTTGATATCTGGCTAGTCGATCAGCCCGAAAGGCAACCTGACGTGGCGCATCTCAAGACCCTGTTGCCACGCATCACGGATGAACATCGCAGAGTGATCCTCCAGATAAAGCAGGTGTTGGCAGATAGGCCAAAAAGCATTGATAGCGTTCCCAGCGTTCTTGTGTACGAGGCGGTCGTGGATCACAGCATCCAAACCGTTGAGCAATTTGATGACTGGTGCCGTGACCACCCTGTGTGACGCGAAACCGTCTGAGATTTTCCCAATTGATGCCTGCATTTCTTTGGTCTCGCACGAGACGTGCGCACCCTGTGATCATCGACAGCGACAACTCATCGTGGCCTCAGTGTAGAATGTCGCCAGCCCGTCGCGTCCGACGGATATCGACATTTTCTGCGTCGCTTGACGGCTCTTCGGGCCGACAGGGCCTTTCAACTTCGGGCTTGGCCCTTTGGGCGGCAGCCAGAGTTAAGCCCGACATGCTGCCTTCCTACTCGCGCTGCAAGCGCCGAGGCGAACAGACAGTCAGGCCCGCATCCGAGTGTAGGCCTGTGTATATGCACATACATGCATGGAGACGCGTTTCAGATTTTGGCCGATGTGACCCGACGCCGCGTGATCGACGCGCTGGCTCGCGGAGAGCGGCAGGTCAACGACATCGTTGCCGAGATCGGCATTCACCAATCGGGTGTGTCACGTCACCTCCGCATCCTCAACGAAGCTGGATTCGTTGCCGTGCGAGCAGATGGGCAGCGGCGGCTCTACTCGTTGAAGCCCGACCGCTTCCGTGAGTTGGACGAGTGGCTCGCCAAGTATCGCAAGCTTTGGGAGGCGCGGCTTGATCGCTTTGGTGCCGCGCTCAAGACACGCCAGCAGAATCGTAGTGAAAAAGGAGTAGAAGATGACTGATCAGATCGAGGCGCATATCGTCGTCGAGCGGACCTTCAAGGCTAACGTTCAGGAGTTGTGGGCGCTCTGGACAACGAAGGATGGCTTCGAGTCCTGGTGGGGACCCGAGCAGTTCCGTGCCGATGTTCGCACGATCGAAGCGCGCGTTGGCGGCGCGCTGCACTATGACATGGTGGCCGATACGCCCGAGGCGGTAGCGGCCATGGAGGCCATGAACGCGCCCACTGTGCAGCCGTGCCGGGGCACGTTCAGCGAGTTCAAGCCGGTTGAGCGGCTGGTGCTCGCCCAGGTCATCGATTTCTTTCCCGATGTCGCGCCATACGACAGCACGATAGCCGTGGCCTTCTTTCCCCTTGGGGACGGGCGCGTGCGCATGATCGTCACGCTGAGCCAGATGCACGATGCCGCTACCACGGCCATGCAAAGAAAAGGCTTTGCCAGCCAACTCTCCAAATTGGAGCGCCGTTACGCGCGGGAGGATAGCTAAAGGCGGCAGGATCGGCGAAGAGCAAGTCGAGCCGCGAATGCCGGCCGACAAACTCCAGAGAGATTTCGAGACAATCAACGCGGCAGGGTCCGGAGTCGATCTGGACGGCCACGTCGCGCAACTCGCAGCTCTCTAACCGGTTTTAGGATTTCTGCGACAACTAGGCCGAAAGGCGCCAACACCGATCAATTAGGTCGGCGTTGTGCAACGATATAAGGAGGTGCCACACGATGAACCGGCCATCCCCAGTTTTTATCATCACTGGCGCAATGGCGTCAGGAAAGTCAACAGTTGCTATGGCATTGGCTAAACGGTTCGAGCGTTCAGCATATGTCGAGGGCGATGCTTTCCTACGGATGATGATCAACGGCACAGCAAACATGGGACCAGTCCTTGACGCGGAGGCGCTGGCGCAACTGAACCTCCGGCACCAACTTGCAACGGATGCCGTACGGCGCTTTGTCCAATCCGGTTTCACCGTCATTTACGAAGATATTCTCATCGGAAACCACCTATTGTTGGCCGTTGAACGGCTAGGCGATCTGGTGCCCCACGTCGTCGTTTTGACGCCCTCTGTCGAGGCTTTGGTCGAAAGGGATCGAGGGCGCAGCAAAACCGGCTACTCGGAGAAATTTCCTCCGCGTGTTCTCGCTGACGCTCTTGTCAATGAAACGCCCCGGATTGGCACCTGGATCGATACAACCGATATGAGTGTAGAAGATGTCGTCGCCACCATCCTGGAGGCATATCCGGCTCCCCTAGCAATTCCGTATGACCGCAAAGGGCCGTAAGCGGAAGAACGAAGTAGAGTAAAACACGGGAATTTTGCGACAGCCAGATCAAAACAGCTCCGCTGACGCGGTAGCGGAACGGAGTATGTGTAATGCCTAAAACCGAGCATATCGACCTGGCTCCCGATCAGGTCCAGAGTTTCATTGACGACGGTTTTGTCAAAATCGAAAATGCCTTCAGTGCCGATCTTGCGAAGCAAGGCAGGGACGAGTTGTGGGCCGATATAGGGCTATCCCCAGACGAACCCGAGAAATGGGTTCAACCCGTTATTCGGGTGGGGTCTAAGTCCTCGCTCCCCTTCGTAGAAGCCGCGAACACGCCGCAACTGCACAAAGCCTACGATCAGCTCGTTGGGGAGGGGCGCTGGGTTGCTCCCAAGGGCCTCGGAACCTTTCCGATCCGCTTCCCCTCACCAGAATCCCCCGGTGACGATGGTTGGCATGTGGATGTGAGTTTTGGAACCGACGATCCGGATTTCATGGAGTGGCGGGCCAACGTGAAGACTAGCGGACGCGCATTGCTGATGCTGTTCTTGTTTTCGGATGTTGGCCCCGACGATGCGCCGACAAAGATACGGAAAGGCTCACATGCCATCATTGCGCGGGAGCTGCTGCCCTATGGCACAGCCGGCGCAACTCTCCGACAGCTCTCTGCCAATGGTTACGCTTCGACAGAAGATTGCGAGGTGGGACTGGCAGAGGGTGCAGCAGGCACGGCCTATCTGTGCCACCCGTTCTTGGTCCATGCTGCACAACCTCACTGGGGGCAGCGGCCACGCTTCATGGCGCAACCGCCGCTCCTGCCAAAAGGTGAGTTCGATCCGACCCTGCCTCCCTCTCCGGTTCAGGTCGCTATCCGTCGGGCATTTGGGCTGACGTTCTAATCGCATAAACCTGGGGCCGCTACGCGCGGCCCCAGAGTCTCAAGGCGTTTGTCGCGCAACTCCTAAAATCGGCTACAGCGCGGCGAGCTGCGCAAGATGGCCGTTCAGATCGACGCCGGGGCCTGTCGCGTTGATCGTGTCGAAATAGTCATGCCACCCGGAAGCGGCGATGCCTGACACAAGGGCGGCTATCGCCGCCGCGTCGGGAGCGCGCCAGATCGCGAAGAATTTCTGCGATGGAGCATGGAGGGTCGCGGCGTCCGTCTCGCCCAAGGCGATCGCTTCCACCCCAAGGGCCGACAGCGCCGTCATGCCGGAGCCGATGGCCTCGAAAAACTGGCGGCGGCCGTTCTGGTCGAGCGCCAGCCATGCGGGTTTCGGGGAATAGAGTTCGGCCAGATAGTGCGCCATGTGAGCGGTCCTTTCGTATGTCAGCCCTTACGGTCGATGGAGCGCAGGGCGTGCTTGCAGATTCGGGCAGTTGCGGGCGTGGCGCTCTCGGCCGACCATCGGGCGCACAGCGACCGCACCCAATCGGGCCGGTCCTTGCCGGCGTCGTTCAGCCAGTTGCCAACGGAATCCTGCACATAGGGCGCGGGATCGGACCCGAGTGGTTCAAGGATCGGCAATGCCTTTTCCGGCTGTTGCCGCAGCGGGCCGAGATGGGTGCACCATACGCCGCGCGGCCGGGTTGCTTCGCTGGCGAAGCGCCGCAGCCGCTCGGACGGTTCGGCAGTCCAGCCGGCCAGCAGCGTAATGGCGTTGTCGAGATCGGCCGCGATATGCGGGCGAACGGCCATCCACGACCACTCCCGCACCCCGAAATGATGATCGTCGGCAAACGGCCGGATCGCGGCGAGCCGGGCGGAAAGCGTCATGTCGTCGGCCGCGCCGATCGTGAAACAGGCCCAACCGCGGGCCGTATCGGATACATGGTCGCGCAGCTCGCCCAAGGTGGCGGGGCCGCGCCGCTCATGGATCAGGCGCGCGGCCAATGCCATGCGCCGCGAAATCCCTTCCCCGGATGCTTGCCGCATCGCCGTGGCGGCATCCTCCCCGAGTTCGGGTAAGACGGCGCGCATAAGGGCGGCGAAGTCCACAGCCAGGCACTCGGTCAGCGTGGCGGCCTCGACAGCGCCAGCATTGAGCAGGGCGAGGCGGGCCGGTTCAATATCCGTGACACGTTTTCCCGACCGGCCAGCACTCACCGGGGATTGCCAGCAGCAACGGCCGCGCTGTCCTTTGCCGGAATCGCCACGTTGCGCCAGACCCGCCGCAGCATGCCGCTAAGGGCCTCGCGCTCGTGCTGTTCGAATCCCGCGAACAGGGAGCTAATCCATTGGCTATGTTCATTCAACAGATCGAGCGCCACGGCCTGCCCTTTAGCCGTCAGCCGCACCGATACCTTGCGCCGATCTTCCCTGTCACCATGACGGGCAAGGAAGCCGTCCCGCTCCAATCCATCGAGAAGGCCGGTAATCGTGGCGCGCGTGACGCCGGCCCGTTCGGCCAGCTCGTGCGGCGCAAGCCCTTTCGGCAGATCGCGCAGCAGGAGCAACAGAACGAATTTCCCTTCCGAGAGATGATGCGGTGCGAGGCGCACAGCGCAAGCCCGGTCGATGCCCGAGGCCAGCGCCAAGACCTCGAAACAGAGCCGCATATTGTCCGTGTCCCGCTGTCCACGGCGTTGCGCCTCATCGAGCAAGGCAAGGTGTTTTCGTTCGAGCAGCGTCATGCGGCAGCATATAGTATGTCACCTAATCACAAGTCAATGTCGCCGTCCGCAGTGGCCCGGATTCCGGGCCGGGAAGTGTCGCGAAAGTCTGTCGCACAAGTTTGACTTGTGCACACGACTTTTGCGACAGTAATTCCCCTGAAAAATCAACACAGGCGATTTTGTCGCGAAACTTAGCATTTCAGTTGGGTGGGGTCGAAATCATATCGCGCCACAAGCGGCGGCACGGGAGGGATTCGGACCGCTGCGACATACCGAACGGCAGCGCCCCCACCCAATCCTGACAAGCCGAATTGCGGTGACGCCCGCATAACTGAGGGTGCCGTCAGCGTATGTATGCGAATGCGGCACGCTACGTCCCACCGATCTCCCCCCATGGTCCGCCAAGTGACGACACGGCAAACCATGGAGGATTTTATGCGCGCACGCCGCACTCGTGAGGAGAGGTCGCTCCCGCACAGTCTTCCCGACGATCTTTTCGACTACGCCGACGATCCCGCGCCCTGTAGAGGCCAGTCGCACCGCAGTACCTTGCCGGATAGCGCCAACAACTCCGCCCTCACCGTTATCGACGACTGGCCCGATTTTGTGCCGGTCACGGAGACGGAGATCGACATATTTGAGCGATATTTCGGCGACGCTCTCGACCGGTTGTTCTGCCCCATCGACGCCAAGCACGAAAATGACGGCTTGCGTTCGTTAACAACAGATGTTAACGATAGGCCATGAGCGAGGATCGTGACCCGAGCCTCGACACACTTCTGGACCTCGACGGCCAGGTGCTCGTTGTCGATCCCGAGGGCGGTCATTGGGTGAAGTTCGTCGTCACCCGTGTTCCGGTTTCTCCGGAAAAGCCCCACGGCCTCGATTACTCGCTCACGCTTCACGGGCCTTCGGGCGAACGGCTGGTCGGGTTTGATAATGCCCATCCAGTAGTCCGAGGCAGACGCGGCGAGCCGATGGACCATCGCCACCGCCTCCAGACCGTGAAGCACTATGCCTACGAGGACGCGGCCACGTTGCTGGCCGATTTCTGGCAGGCGGTGGATGCGGTGTTGAAGGAGCGAGGCGTACTATGACCACCTTGAAAGTCGGGATCGCCGACTACGATGAGATGAAGGCCCGCACCATGCGGATTGCGCGCGGCGAGGAAAAGCCGCCGACGGACGATCCGAAGGTCTGGTTCACCTCAACCGAATCCTTTGCTCAAGTGCTCTCAAGCGGCAATCGCGACCTGCTGCGCACGATCGTGGAGAAGACCCCGGCCTCCTTGGAGGAACTGTCGCAGATGACCGGGAGAGCCAAATCCAGTCTGTCCCGGACCCTCAAGACAATGGCTCAATACGGCCTCGTCCGCATGGAAAAGGGTCAGGGCCTAAAACTCGTCCCAAAGGTCGAGCATGACTGTGTGGAACTGGTCTTGCCGCTCACAACCGCCAAAGGCGCCCAGAAGGCCGTGGGAGGCGCACGATGAATATTCACAGTCCTGATGTCGCGCAGCGCGCAGCCCTCTATCTTCGCGTTTCCACGACGCGGCAGGCCGAACATGATGTGTCGATCCCTGACCAACGCCGGCAGGGTGAAACATGGTGTGCCTCGCGTGGCTTTCAGCTTGTCGAAACGTTCGTGGAGGCCGGCGCGTCTGCCACCAACGATCGCCGGCCTGAATTCCAACGCATGATCGAGGCGGGAACGACCAAGCCCGCACCATTCGATATCCTCGTGGTCCATTCCTTCAGCCGGTTCTTCCGCGACCACTTCGAGCTTGAGTTCTACGTCCGCAAGCTGGCGAAAAATGGCGTCAAGCTCGTCTCCATCACCCAGGAGATGGGCGACGATCCCATGCACGTCATGATGCGGCAGATCATGGCGCTGTTCGACGAATACCAGTCCAAGGAAAACGCCAAGCACGTCCTGCGCGCCATGAACGAGAATGCCAGGCAAGGCTTCTGG
>NZ_JBFUKO010000219.1:0-8051 GCF_056400805.1 Aminobacter sp. P4_H6_2 | reverse complement strand
AGATATCGACATCGCCTTCCGCCCCCTTGATCGTGATCGCACGCAGCTCGCCGCCCTCGCCTGAAAGCGCCGACACCTGCCCGATCACCAGATCGATGGTGCCGGCATCACGAAGCGCATGCATCTTGTTGACACTGTCTGGTGCTGCCCGGAAYTCCGGCCTGCGATGGACAAGCGTGACGCGCCGCGCGATGGGTTGCAGGTTGAGCGTCCAGTCCAAAGCGGAATCCCCGCCGCCAACCACCACCACATCATGGCCGCGCAATTCTTCCATGCGCCGAACTGCATAGCGGACACTCGATTTCTCAAAGGCCTCGATCCCGGGGATTGGCGGGCGCTTGGGCTGGAACGAGCCGCCGCCGGCGGCAATCACCACAACCTTGGCCTCGAAAACCTCATTCTCATCGGTGGTAACGCGGAAACCGCCGCCTTCCAGCCGCTCCAGTGCCGTGACCATGCGGTTGAAGGTGAAGTCCGGCTTGAAGGGAGAGATCTGCTGCAGAAGCTTGTCGACCAGTTCCTGCGCGCCGATCGAAGGGTAGCCTGGAATGTCGTAGATCGGCTTTTCCGGATAAAGCTCGGCGCATTGCCCGCCCGGCCGGTCGAGAATGTCGATCAGATGGCAGCGCATGTCGAACAGACCAAGTTCGAACACGGCAAACAGGCCGATCGGGCCGGCACCGATGATCAGGACGTCGGTAGTGGTGATGTCGCTCAAAGCCGCCTCGCCGCTCACGCATGCAATGGAGAATGTGCATGACATGTAGCGCCATGCCAAGCGCGGCGCAGAGCTGAAAGGTTAGCCCTGGCGTTCCGGAACGGTGACGATGAGGCCGTCGAGCTCGTCCTTGACCTTGATCTGGCACGACAGGCGCGAATTCGGGCGCACCTCATAGGCGAAGTCGAGCATGTCTTCTTCCATCGCCTCTGGCTCGCCGACGATCGCGGTCCATGCTTCGTCGACATAGACATGGCACGTCGCGCAGGCGCAGGCACCACCGCACTCGGCCTCGATGCCAGGCACCGCATTGCGGATGGCGTTTTCCATCACGGTCGAGCCATTTTCGGCTTCGACTTCGAAACGCGTGCCGTCATGGGCGATGTAGGTCAGCTTGGTCATGCTCGTTCCTAAGAAAAGTCACCCGGCAGATAATCACTCCACCGTGCAAGTCAACTGCCGCGCGAAAGCGCCGCCTGATGTCGGGTTTGCGATCTAGCGGCTGATCGCTGAGATGAAATCCCGCACTTCGTCGATCAAACGGGCTAGCCGCTTTATCAATCCGGCATCGTCTGGATGCGTCTCGATCTTGGCGACACAGTCCGCGATCGGGAATGCACCGACGCCGCGCGCAGCCCCTTTGAGGGCGTGACAAAGCCTGAGGCGCTCCGCCAGGTCCGCCGTGACGATCGCATCACGAACTGAAAAGGCCTGATGAACGAACATGTCGAGCACCTCGCGCTCGACGTCGCGATCACCAATTGTCTGCCGAGCCAGATGTTCGAGGTCGATGGGGCGGGCATGTGCTGCGGCCGAAGATTCTCCTCCCGGCATCCCGAAAGCCACGGAACCGGTTTCGCGCGTTACCATTCAACCTTGCCTCGCCACTCGCCCATGGGTTGGTAACCTAGGGCGACCATGTGGATAACCCGTTAACCCGACAAAGCCCGAAAGCCTGCGGAGTTGGGGCCAGCAATCACGTCAGTGTTAACCTTATATTTAAACTTTTACGTATCAGGGCGAATGCATGTTTTCTTTACCCGATTGTGTCACTACGATACGGGCGGTCCATATTGAGCCTCGGACGTGGTCAAAAATAGGACAAAAAGTCCAGAGATTCCGCGTCTTTAGTACAGGGTAGCGTAGGCATGGCGAAGAAATCCACTCCGACAAAAAACTTCGATCTCGACGTAGCCAAGGAGCTTGAGCAGGCGCTCGACTTCGATTTGAGCGGCGGCGAAGGCGGCCTCGACATGGCCGCGTCGATGGACGATCTCGAAGCACAGATTTCCCAGGCAGCTGAGGAACTGGCGCGCGAAAGCGACAAGCAGAAGCCCGCGGCGCCCAAGGCCCCGCCAGCACCTGCTGCCGCGCGCCCTGTTGCCGAGCCCCCAGCCCAATTGCGCCCCGTCGAGACCAAGCCGTTGCAGCCCGAAGGCTTCAAGCCGGCCAATGACGACCGCCAGAAAGATTACAAGTCGCTGCTGCACGGCCTCAACCGTCGCGCCTCCAGCACCATCTACTGGATGGTCGGAGTGGTGTCCGTTGCCTGGGTTGCTGGCGCAGTCGCACTTGCCGACCGCATCGTCACGCCCAGCATCTGGACCATCCGCTCGGTAGACGACGCACTGGCACGCCCCGGCCTGCTGATGCTCGTCGTCGCTACCATCGTTCCGATCGCCCTGTTCTGGGCTTTTGCTGCGATGATCCGCCGCGCCCAGGAAATGCGTATTGCCGCCCAATCGATGACTGAAGTGGCCTTCCGCCTCGCCGAGCCGGAAAACATGGCGCAGGATCGCGTCATGATGGTCGGCCAGGCCGTGCGCCGCGAAGTGGCTGCCATGGGCGAAGGCATCGAGCGGACGCTCGCCCGCGCTGTCGAACTCGAGACCCTCGTTCACTCCGAAGTCAACCAGATCGAGCGTTCCTATTCGGAAAACGCTGCCCGTATCCGCTCGCTGGTCGACGGACTTGGCAACGAGCGCGAAGCCGTGGTCTCGCATGCCGAACGTGTTCGGGCTTCGATTTCCGGCGCGCATGAGACGTTGCGTGACGAGCTCGGCTCGGCAAGCGACATCATCCGCGATAGCATCCTGAACGCCTCGACCAAGCTGTCGATGACGATCACCAATTCCGGCGACACGCTTATTGACCGCATCAACGAAGGCGGCATGGGCCTGTTTGAGGCGATCGACAATCGCATGGACACGCTAGGCGACCGCCTGTCGACCTCGGGCGAGGCCTTCGCCAGCCTGCTCGACACGCGCATCGCCAAGCTTACCCAGAGCACTGACGAAGCGACCCGTTCGCTGACGGATATGCTCGACGACCGGACCTCAGGCATGGTTTCTCTCCTCGGCGGCGCTGCCAAGACGCTCAACTCCGAGTTTGAAGCCAATTTGCACGGCATCGAACGTACATTGGCCGAGCGTGGCCAGGCGCTGATCGGCGAATTCCAGACGCGCGCCGAGGCACTCGACACCGGCACGGCCAAGCTCAATGCGGCGCTCGAAGCGCGCGCCCGCCAGATCAATGAGACGCTAGTCGAACGTGCTCGCGAGATCGCTTCGACCTTCGTCCAGGGACGCGACTCGCTGACTGCGGTGATCGACCAGGGCAAGGCCCAGATCGGCACCGACCTCGCCGATATCATCACCTCGACCTCGACCATGCTCGAAACCCGCGCCAGCGATTTCGCCGGCCGCATGGAAGCTGCTCGTCATCAGGTGTCGAGTTCCTTCGACGGCGACATCCAGCGCCTCTCCGACGCCCGTGTCGGCATCGAGCAGGCGGTCGAAGACCACACCCGCAAACTGTCCGAAGCGCGCGACCGCATGGCCGCAGCACTCAGGGACGACCTCAGCAAGTTCGCCGAGGGTCGCGCCAGCATCGAGGCCGCAGTCGGCTTCCAGGTTCAGAAGCTCGCCGAAGGCCGCAGCCTGATCACGCAAGCCCTTGATGATGACATGCGCAAGCTGGACCAGTCGCGTCAGGTTATCGACGACACCCTCAGCAGCCAGTTCAGGCAACTGGCGCATGGCCGCGAACAGTTGGCACAGGCACTCGTTGAAGACTCTGAGAAACTGGTGCAAGCTCGTACGAATATTGACGAAATGGTCGCTGGCCATGTCGGCAAGCTGGCCGAAGGCCGCAACATTCTTTCGCGTGCACTTGAAGCCGACCTCAACAAACTCGCTGACAGCCGCAGCAGCATCGACGGCCTCGTCGCCGGTCAGGTCGAAAGGATCGCCGAAGGCCGCGCCATCCTCGCCAACGCGCTTGAGACAGACCTCGCCGGCATCAAGACGCTGGTCGACGATCATTCGTCCAAGATCGCCGCTGACCGTGCTGGCCTGTCCAAAGCACTCGAGAGCGACCTCGCCGGCATCAAGACGCTGGTCGACGATCATTCGTCCAAGATCGCCGCTGACCGTGCTGGCCTGTCCAAAGCACTCGAGAGCGACCTCGACGGCATCAAGGCGCTTGTCGATGGCCATTCGTCGAAGATGGCAGCCGATCGCGCCGGCCTTTCCAACAACCTCCAGATGGATATCGCCGCGGTCCATGGCCTCATCGAGGACCACGCCGGCAAGCTCGCTGACGAGCGTGTCCTGCTCTCCCAGACCCTGGAGTCGGACCTCGCCAAGCTGGCGGACAGCCGCGCAGGCATCGACGGTCTTGTCGCCGGCCAGGTCGAAAAGCTTGCCGAAGGCCGCGATATCCTCAAGCGCGCGCTCGAAACCGACCTCAACACGATCCACAGCACGATCACGTCGCACTCCGAGAAGCTCGCCGAAGATCGCGTGATGCTTTCACGTTCGCTTGAAACCGACATCGATAATGTCAGGGGCCTGGTGTCGGGCCACGCCGAACGGCTGGTCGCCGAGCGCGGCGCGCTCTCCCGGGCACTGGAAGACGACCTTGCCAAGCTGGCCGAAAGCCGCTCGGGCATCGACGGCCTCGTTGCCGGCCAGGTCGAGAAGCTGGCCGAGGGCCGCGACATCCTCAAGCGCGCGCTCGAAGCTGACCTCAACGCCATCCGCAACACGGTCGCCTCGCAGTCGGAGAAGCTTGCCGAAGACCGTGCGATGCTCGCACGTTCGCTCGAAGCCGATCTCGACAGCGTCAAGGGCCTGGTTTCAAGCCATGCCGAGCGCCTGGTTGCCGAGCGTGGCACCTTGTCCATGGCACTTGAAGACGATCTCGCCAAGCTGGCCGACAGCCGCTCGGGCATCGACGGCCTCGTTGCCGGTCAGGTCGAGAAGTTGGCAGAAGGCCGTGACATCCTTCGCCGCGCACTGGAAGCCGATCTCGCCAGGATCGATGGCATGATGCTTGGCCAGGTCGACAAGCTGGCCGCCGGCCGTGATACGCTGACCAAGGCGCTCGAAGCCGATCTTGCCATGCTGAACGACAGCCGCGCCAGCATCGACGACATCGTCGCTGGCCATGTCGGCAAGCTCGCCGAAGGTCGCGACACCATGGCCCGCGCGCTTGACGAAGATCTCGGCAAACTCGGCGATGCACGTCGCGATATCGATCTCGCCATCGCTGGCCATATCGACCAGATCGCAGCACGCCGCGTCGACATTTCCGATGCGATTGCTGGCGACATCGAAAAGATCGAGGAAACCTTCCGTCGCCAGACCGGCGTGATCGAAGAGCGCACCAGCTCCATGGAACGCGCCCTGTCGCTGGGCGTCGACAATGTCCGTGGCGTGCTCGAAAAGAGCGCGGTCTTCGTGGCAGGCGCCCTGCGCGAAAAGGTCATGGAAGTGACCGCAGCGCTCAACGAAGAAGCGGGCCGCGCCTTCACCGACGCCGACCGCCGCATCGCCGAGCGCGCCGAACAGACGTCGACCGCGCTGCTCGCGCGTACTGAAGACATTGCCCGTACCTTCGAAGACGCTGACCGCCGTCTTGCCGCGCGCGCCGATGAAACCTCGAACGCACTCCTGGCACGTGCCGAAGAAACCGCCGACACGCTGTCGGCCAAGGCAGGCGAAATCGCCCGCACCTTCGATACGGCAGACCGTTCGCTGATCGCGCGTGCCATCGAAACGGCGGATGCGCTGTCGGCCCGCGCCGGCGACATCCTGCGCAACTTCGACAGCGCCGACGAACGGCTCGGCATGCGCATCGGCGAATCCGCCGACGCACTCGCTGCCCGTGCCGCCGAACTCGGTCGCATCTTCGACACAGCCGACGAAAAGCTCGCCTCGCGCATCGCAGAAGGCGCGGATTCGCTTGGCAACCGTGCCGGCGAGCTCAGCCGCATCTTCGACGCAGCCGACGAGCGTATCGCGGCCCGTGTCGCCGACAGCTCGGCAACGCTTGGCAGCCGTGCCGGTGAAATCGTTCGCAACTTCGAACAGGCAGATGAACGGCTCGCTGCCCGCGCCACGCAAACGGCAGAAGCGCTTGCCGGCCGCGCCGCCGAAATCGGCCGGACCTTCGAGGAAGCCGACAGCAGGATCGCCGCTCGCGTCGATCAGACTGCCGATTCGTTGCTTAACCGTGCTGGCGAGATCAGCCGTGCCTTCGAAGAAGCTGACAGCCGGATTGCCGCGCGTGTCGACAAGACGGCGGATTCGCTGCTTGGCCGCGCCAGCGAGATCAGCCGCGCATTTGATGACGCCGACAACAAGATTGCTGCTCGCGTCGACAACACGTCGCAGTCGCTGCTGGGACGCGCTTCGGAGATCGGCCAGGCATTCGACGAAGCCGGCCAGCAGCTTGCCGCCCGCATCGCCGAGAGCACCTCGGGCATCGGCGAGCATGCCGCGTTAATCGCCAACGCGTTCACCGAAACCGAACAGCGCGTCGTTGCCCGCGCCCATCGCACCTCAGCCGATCTCGATGCCCGCGCTCGTGCCATCGAAGAGACGCTGGCCAATGTCGATGAGCGGCTCGCCTCCGGCGCCGAAGGTGTTGCGGCCCGCATCGGCGAACACCTGACTAGTGCCGAAGCCCGCCTCGCCTACGGTGCGGAATCGATGGGCCAGAAGCTCAACGAGCAGGTCGCCCAGGCCGAAGCACAGCTCGTCGCCCGCGCCAATGTGGTCGCCGAGACTTTCACGGCGGTCGGCCAGCATATCGGCCAGAGCACCAACGAGGCCGCTCGCGCGATCGGCACCAACACGCGTGAACTCAACGCCATGCTGGTTGAGCGTTCGAACGAGATCGCCAAGATCCTCGACGAGACCGCCCGTCCGCTGGTCGATCGTTTCGCCGAAAGCGGCAACGACCTGCACCGCAGCATGGAAGAAGTCACCGCGCGTGCCACCGAAAAGCTGCGCGCCGAAAACGCAGTGCTTGTCGAGGCGCTTGCCAACCGCACCGCCGAGACCCTGTCTGCCGTCGAGGGCGCTCGCTCGACGCTTGCCGATAGCGTGGCCGACCTCATCGGCCGCATGACGGCATCCAGCTCGCAGCTCGGCAACCTGATCGATCAGGCTGCGGCGAACCTCGCCAATGTCGACGATCGTCTGACTGGCAGCACCTCCAACTTCGCCGCAACCACTGAAAAGGCCGCACAGACCTTCTCCAGCGCTGCGCGACTGGTGGATACCAACACCAATCGCCTGACTGACTTGTCGTCGACCACGTTGCGCGAGGTGGCCTCAATCGCCACCAAGTTCGACGAGCACAGCCGCCTGCTGTCGAGCGCGTCCAACCTGCTGTCTTCGGCGCAGAGCAACCTCGAGCACACGCTCGAGCGCCAGTCGTCGCTCGAAGACCTCGCCGTCGGCCTGGTCAAGAAGTCGGAAGACCTTGAACGCGTCATGCAGTCGTTCGAGCGCCTTGTCGGCCAGACGCTGGAAAACGCCGAAGGCAAGACCATGGAATCGGCGGACAAGATTCGCATCGCCATCGCCGATGTCGTCGAAACCGCGACCAAGCGCTTCGCCGACGCCACCGAGGACATGCGCCGCACTGCTGGCTCCATCAAGAGCGAGCTCGAAAGTACGCGCGCCGAGCTCAAGAAGGGCGTGCTCGACATGCCTGCGGAGGCCAAGGAGTCGACCACGGCCATCCGCCGTGCCGTTTCCGAGCAGATCAATGCGCTCAAGGAGCTGTCGGCGATCGTTGCCAAGTCCGGCCGCACCGTCGATGTCTCAGATGCCTCGCTGCGCAACCCGCAGCCGCAGCCGGCGCGCCGTCCTGCCCCTCAGCCCGAGCGCCGCGAGCCGCCAGCACCGCTCGGTGGCACGGCCCTGCGTGGCACGCTCGATATCGATCGCCCCGCTCCCGCCCAGCCGCTGCAGCAGCCGGCGCGTGAACCGGCCAGCCGCGGCCAGCAAGGTGGATGGGTCCGCGACCTGTTGACCGG
>NZ_JBFUKO010000218.1:0-8059 GCF_056400805.1 Aminobacter sp. P4_H6_2 | reverse complement strand
GTCTCGGCATGACCGTCGTCATGTGGATGTCGGCAAAAGAAGTGATGGCCGGAACCCAGACCGTGGGCGACTTCGTCTTCGTCAACGCCATGTTGATGCAGCTTTCGGTGCCACTCAATTTCATCGGCATGATCTATCGCGAAATCCGCCAGGGACTGACCGACATCGAAAAGATGTTCGAGCTGCTCGACGTGCCGCAGGAGGTGAACGACAGACCGGGCGCCCAGCCACTCGTGGTCGGCAATGGCCGCGTCGAGTTCCGCGATGTGCATTTCGCCTATGATCCGAACCGCCAGATTCTGAAAGGCGTGAGCTTCGAGGTGCCGGCCGGCAAGACGGTGGCGATCGTTGGTCCCTCGGGGGCCGGAAAATCGACGATCTCGCGGCTGCTGTTCCGCTTCTACGACATCCAGCAGGGCGCGATCCTGATCGACGGACAAGACATCCGCGACGTCACCCAGGAGAGCCTGCGCGGCGAGATCGGCATGGTGCCGCAGGATACCGTGCTGTTCAACGACACGATTGCCTACAACATCCGCTACGGCCGCATGAACGCGGACGAGGAAGACGTGCGCCGGGCAGCGGACCTGGCGCAGATTTCGAGCTTCATCGAGCGCATGCCGGATGGCTACAAATCGATGGTCGGCGAGCGGGGCTTGAAGCTTTCGGGCGGGGAAAAGCAGCGTGTGGCGATTGCCCGCACCATCCTCAAGGCGCCGCCGATCCTGATGCTGGACGAGGCGACGTCGGCGCTCGACACCCAGACCGAGCAGGAGATCCAGAGCGCGCTCGACCTGGTCAGCAAGGGCCGCACCACGATCGTCATCGCGCATAGGCTGTCGACGGTCATTTCGGCCGACGAGATCATCGTTTTGGCCGATGGCGCCATTGCCGAGCGCGGCACCCATGCGCAGCTACTGGGGCAGGACGGGCTCTACGCCTCGATGTGGGATCGCCAGCGCGAGGCCACCGAAGCCGAGGAGCGGCTGCGTCAGGCGCGCGAAGCCGACGAGTTCGGGGTCGTCGTGCGCCGCCGGACCCCGGAGGTCGAGGCCAGCGAGGTCGAGTGAGTGGCACATGGGCGGCATCGGCCGCCCATTGCTGGCGATAGCGGTGGGCGTCAGCAATGTCGCGTTGCGGCCTAGCGTCGTTTCCGGTAAGCACTCCCAGACTTCAACAGCAACGGCATCCCCTCCATGAGCATAGCCGACACGATCCGCAACGCCTTCGTTCCGGTCCATCGCGAGGGGTATCCCTTCATTGCCGGATTTGCGGCGGTCGCCATCCTGCTGGGCTTCTTTTCTACTTCGCTGTTCTGGGTGGGAGCGATTCTCACCGCCTGGTGCGCCTATTTCTACCGTGACCCCGAGCGGGTGACGCCTGTCGACGACAAGTTGGTGGTAAGTCCCGCCGATGGCGTGGTGTCGGCAGTCGGTCCCGCCGTGCCGCCGCGCGAGCTTGGCCTCGGCACCGCCGAGATGACCCGCATCTCGGTGTTCATGAACGTCTTTTCCGTCCACGTGAACCGTGCGCCGGTGCGCGGCAAGATCGTACGCGTCGAGCACCGTCCGGGCAAATTCCTCAACGCCGAACTCGACAAGGCGAGCCAGGAAAACGAGCGCAACGGTATTGTCATAGACAGCCCGAACGGCCAGGTGGCCGCCGTGCAGATCGCCGGTCTGGTGGCGCGTCGCATCCTCTGCTGGGCCGATGTCGGCGGCAACATCGGCGTTGGCGAACGTTTCGGCCTGATCCGCTTCGGCTCCCGCGTCGATGTGTTCCTGCCCACGACAGCAGTCGCACGCGTCGCAGTCGGCCAGACCGCAGTTGCCGGTGAAACCGTGCTTGCCGAATTCGGCGGCGCCAGCCACGCACCGCTGGTGCGGGTCTCCTGAGGACAACGCTGGTGTCATCGTTCAAACCCTTTGAACCCCATGGCCAGGGCGGTCCGCGCATTCGCGAGATTCCGCTGCGCATGGTGTTGCCCAATCTGATCACAGTGCTGGCTATCTGTGCCGGCCTGTCGGCCATTCGCCTCGCCTTTGAAGGCCGCTTCGAATCGGCTGTCGTCTTGGTGCTGCTGGCGGCCTTCCTCGACGGCATAGACGGGCGGCTGGCGCGGATGCTGAAAGCGACGTCGAAGTTCGGCGCGCAGATGGATTCGCTTGCCGACATCGTCAATTTCGGCGTCGTGCCGGCGCTTGTGCTTTATGCCTACCTGCTCGACAAGGCCGGTTCGCTGGGCTGGATCGCGACCCTGCTGTTTGCCATCGCCTGCGGCCTGCGTCTCGCGCGCTTCAACGTGCTCGACGAAGATCTCGATCGTCCGGCCTGGCAAGCGGAATATTTCGTCGGCATTCCGGCGCCGGCCGGCGCCCTTGTCGTGATGTTGCCGATGTATCTCGGCTTCCTGGGTGTCGAGGGCACCCGTACCGTGGCGTACGTCGCCACCGGGTTCACTATTCTCATCGCATTCCTTCTGGTCAGCCGCCTGCCGATCTATTCCGGCAAGACGCTGAGGATCCGGCGCGAATACCTGCTGCCGGTGATGCTGGCGGCGGTGTTCTACGTGCTGCTTCTGACGGTCTATCCCTGGCAGACGCTGACGGCTTCGGTAGGCGGATATTTGCTGTTTTTGCCACTGAGCGCCAGTGCCTATGCCCGCCGCGCCAAGATCGAGGCGGCTGCAATCGCAGCGGCTGCTGAAGCGGCGGCGACCGCCGAAACCGCGCCGGACGAAACCAAGCCGGAAGCTTAAGCCGCCAATCCGAGCTGGTCGAGCGCCATACGGCGGGTGGCGACGTAGTCGGTCTTGCCCGAGCCTAGCACTGGAATTTCGTGCACCTTGATGATGTCGTTCGGCACCATCAGCTCGGCGGCGCCGGCCTGCTTGCCGTAGAGGCGCAAGGTCTCGGGATCGGCGTTGCCGGCGGTGGTGACCAAAACGATGCGCTCGCCCCGGCGCTTGTCCGGCACGGCGACCGCCGCATGGCGCTCCTCCGGCCACAAAGCCTGCACCAGCATTTCGACAGCCCCCAGCGACACCATCTCGCCGGCGATCTTGGCGAAGCGCTTGGCTCGGCCGCGGATGGTGATGAAGCCTTCACGATCGACCGAAACGATGTCGCCGGTATCGTGCCAGCCTTCCAGCGGCTGCAACTCGCCCGGCCTGTCGGCGGTCATGTAGCCCATCATCAGATTGGGTCCCGATAGCCACAGCTGGCCGCCTTCGGGCACGCCTTCGATTTCTTCGAGCCGCATCCGCATGCCCGGCAGCAAGCGCCCGACCGTGCCGTCGCGGCTGTGTGTCGCCGTGTTGACGGCGACCACGGGGGCGGCTTCTGTCAACCCGAAACCCTCGATGATTTCGGCGCCGAAGCGTTCGCGCCAGACGCGTCGTGTCTCGGCCCGGACCGGCTCTGCACCGGCAACGATGAAGCGCAGGCTCGAAAAATCGCCGTCTTCGGCGGTACGCGCATAGGCCGCGAGGAAGGTGTCGGTGCCGAACATGATCGTCGGCCGGATTTTGCGCGCGACATCCGGGATAAGTTTGTAGTGCAGTGGCGAGGGGTAGAGGAACAGGCGCACGCCGGTGAGCAAGGGCAATATGGTGCCGCCGGTGAGACCGAAGGAGTGGAACACCGGCAGCACGTTGAACAGCTTGTCGGCCGGCGAAATGGTGATGCGCGCCTCGGCCTGCATGGCGTTGGCGACGAGGTTGCGGTGGGACAAGACGACCGCTTTGGGCGTGCCTTCCGATCCTGAAGTAAACAGGATGACGGCGGGTTTGGACGCGTCCTGGGGCTGCAGCGCACGCCGCCACTGGAGCGCGGCGGCGAGTTTTTCGAAGGTCGAGACGCTGTCGCGCAGTTCTTCCAGCCAGATCATCCGGGCGCCGGCCTGTTCGGCAGCAGTGATGATGTCGGCGAGATCGGCCTTCTTGATGAATGCGCGCGAGGAGATGATGGTCTTGATATCAGCCGTTTTCACTGCCGAGGCGACGTTGGCGGCACCGGCTGTGTAATTGATCATCGCAGCTACACGGCCCGCCGAGAGCAGACCGAGCATGCTCAGCACCACGCCATTGGCGTTGGGCAGCAGGATGCCGACAGCTTCGCCGGAACCGGACAGGGCTTCGAAGCGCTTGCCGAGCACGCGTGCGCCGGTCAGAAGCTGGCGATAGCTCAAGGCGCCACTGACGACGTCCTCCACGATCGGCCGCGAGGCGCCGTATCGGCTGGCGGCATCGCACAACGAATAGAACACGCCCCGGTCGAGATCTGTGCCGGCAAGACGCGCTTCAGCGCAACGGTCGAACAAGGCATTGGCGGTGGTGCTTTGCGAATAGCCGGCGCGCTGGAGCAAATCGGCCATGGTCATCGGTGCGAGAGCGATGATTTTCAGGCGCGGGAACCAATGACGCGGGGCGCGTTCTGCCGGCGTCAACGAGAAAGGCAGATGTCTGGCGCCGCTGACGAAGATCGGAACGATCCGGGCGTCGGCYTGCATGGCGATACGGGCGACGGCGCGGAACAGCCTGAACGACTTGACGTCGGGCTCGACGGTATCGGGCAGATAAACGGCGAGGCGGCCCTTGCCACGCAGCACACGAACCAGGCGCCGGCTGACGAAGACATGCTCGGCGTTAAAGGCGATGGTGCGGCCGAGTTCGCGCCAGGGCTCGAGCCAATGCGCGCGGGCGGATGAATCGTCGAGGATATGCAGGGTGTGCTCGGGCAGCAGCGACAGCATCAGCGCCGGTTCGAGGCGCGACTGATGCGAAATGACATAGATCACCGGGGTATCGACGTCGCGTGCCTTGCGCAGGGCCTCGTCGTCCACCCGGTAGATCAGCTTGAGCGGCAGATAAAGCAGTGCCTGGCGGAAGCGGATGCCGCGGCCATGCATCAACACACCTGCGGCAAGCATCCATGCCGCGACGAAGCCGAGCACAATTGCACTGGCCAGGATCATGCCGCACCTCCCGATGCCCGCAGCACCCACCGCGCGCATCGAAACTAGACGATGACGACGCAACGTCAATGCGCATCGTCATCCCACCATCCCCTTGGCCTCGGGACAGGAAAAAGCCGGTCTTGCGACCGGCTTAAGGTAAAGGGACGGGTGGAGGGGATGGGGGGATGGGGCAACCCGTCCTGAGCCTAAGAACGCCGAGTATCCGGATTGGTTCCGATGCGTTCAAGCTTTTTGTGATTCTTTTTTCAACTACGCCGGGTGAGGCGGTGTGCGTCGTGCGCTGGCCCAGTCGTACCAGGCGTGGGAAAACACCGCCGCAAGCACGACAGCGCCGCCGGCGAGGCTCGCGACAGGTGGTAGCTCTGCCAGGAACAGCCAGGCGAAGAAGATGCCGAAAGGCACTTCGGTCGTGCCGAGAAGGCCGGCTTCGGCGGCTGGAATGCGACGCGCGCCTTCGGTCCACAAGATGACGGCGAGCGCGAAGGCGAAGCCGAACGCTGCAAGCGGGGCAATGTCGGGTCTGGATATGGCAAGTGGGTCGGTGACGAACCAGGCAGGAATGAAGCCGAGAAACGCCGACACGGCGCCGGCCCAGACGACCGGCGCATTTCGGAAGCGGCGCACGAGTGCCGCATAAAGCGCGAAGGAGAGGGTCATCAGCATGGCGAGCGCATCGCCGAAGGCATGGCCACCGCCGAGCCCGGACGAGACCATGATCCCAACGCCAACCAGGCATATGGCGGCGGCAATCGCTGTCTGGCGCCGGAAGACCTCGCCGGCGACCAGCCATGCGAGCAGGGCAACGACAAACGGTACTGTGGCGTAGATGACAACGACGTTAGCGACATAGGTGTTCTTGAACGCGGCGATGAAGGCGATGCTGGAAAATGTGCCCAGTATGGCGAGCATCCAGCCCTGCCAGCCGAGGTGAAGGCTTTCGCCGCCGCCGTCGCGCCGCCGCCACAAGACATAGGCGGAGATCAGCAGCCCGCCGATCAGCCCGCGCCAGCAGGTGATGGTCAGGGGATCGGCGTCGATCGACTTGGTGAGGATGCCCGCAAGGCCGAAGACGGCTGCCGAACTGGCAATGAGCAGGACGCCGAGCCTGTGCTGCGAAGCGGCTTTGGTCTCGCTGGTCATGTCCATTGCCTCCGGTGAAGGAGCTGAGACTAGGGCAGCGCAACTGCCAACACGCTGTCAGTAGACATGTCCGGTTGGTGGCACAGCGTTTTGCTCGAAAGACGTCCGGCAGGGAATGCAGAAGCTTAACGTTCGGCCGCAACTGTCGGTTTCGGCCGAACGCTGATGCAGCATTGCCTCGGCGGCGTCAGTTCGTGGCGAAGCAGTAGAACAGGCCATCGCCACCCGTGCTCTTGAGCGCGTCCTGGCTGCAGCCGCCGCGCGAGGCGTGGGCCGAATTCCATGACCTGGCTGCCGCCGTGTCGGTGGTGCCTTTGCGGTCGTGATGGCCCATCATGGCGGCACCTTCGGTGCCATCGAGCGTCCAGTCGCCGCAGGTCTGGTCGGCGATCCTGGTGCCGTCGGGTTTGGAGCCGGTCAGAATGTCGTGGCGGTTGGGCGTGTCGCCGCGGCCGTTGATGACATTGCCCTTTTCGTCGAGCGCGGTCTCCTTGTTGATGTTGTTGGCGTCGCTGTGCAGCGAGGCGACATCGTCGGCGATCTTCTGGCCCTTGGCGTTGACCCATGGGCCCTTGCCGATGCGGTCCTTGGCGTCGGCGTCCTTGGTGGAGAGATAGGCATGCCACGTCTTGCCGTTTGAGCCCGCGGCTGCCGCCAGGCTCTGGCACTGGGCGTCGGCGCCTGCGAGACCGCCGAGATTGGCGCCCTTGCCAGGACCGCTGCTGGTCACAAAGAAGCTCATCGTATTGTCCTGGGCGCTGGCCGCCGAAAGTCCGGCGCACAGCGCTGCCGTCAGGACGAGAATGCGTTTCATCTTGGGTCCTCCCGTTTTCTTGTTTCCCACGCGCGAAAGGCTAGGACGCGGGCAACAACGCAGCCAATCACGACTGCGTGTCGAAAACGGCGAGGAACGCGTTCAGGCCGGTAGTTGGTAGGACGCCCAGCGCTGTTCCCTGATCTGGTAGATCTGGCCGGTACGGGTGAGGGCCGGGTCGACCATCGGCAGGATGTGGCTCGCCGTCTCGGACGGATGGGTCACCGACGCGGGGTTCTCGCCGGGCACTGCCTGGGCGCGCATCGCAGTGCGGCTGGTGCCTGGATCGAAGATGTTGACGCGCAATGCCATGTTCTTGGTTTCGTCGGCCCAGGAGCGGGCGAGCGCTTCGACAGCTGCCTTGGAGGCCGCATAAGGCGCCCAGAAGGCGCGGGCCGAGTGCGCCGAACCCGAGCTGACAATGACGGCGCGGCCGGCGTCGGAAAGCCTCAGCAGCGGATCGACCGAGCGGATCAGCCGCCAGGTGCCTGTGACATTGACCGCCATGACCTTGTCGAAAACCTTGGCCTCGACATGGCCGATCGGGGCTATGACGCCCAAAACGCCGGCATTGGCGACCAGGATGTCGAGCTTGCCCCAGCGTTCGTGGATCGAGCCGCCGAGCCGGTCGATGCCGGCCATGTCGGTCAGGTCGAGCGGCACAAGCGTTGCCTTGCCACCGGCTGCCTTGATCTCGTCGTCGAGTTCTTCCAGGCCACCGACAGTGCGCGCGACCGCGATCACATGGGCGCCGGCTGCGGCGAACTGTTTGGCGGTGTTGTAGCCGATGCCGCGCGAAGCGCCGGTGACAAGGGCGATACGGCCGGAGAGGTCGGGGATGGTGGTCATGCAGGCACCCAATTCGAACTGGTCGATCCGCTGCCTGATAGGACGATTTTGTCTGGAACAAAACCCCGCAACGGAGATTGATGATCGACGTGGTGCCGCACCCCGTGAAATTTTCGGGCCTGGCTGTCGGAATTGCCTGTAGTCAGGCGTCCTGGGTGGAGAACGTCATCTGCACCGGAGGGAGCCAGGTGCAGAACCGCGGCGATCCTCGGTGCCAGGCGGCTCTTCGCCGGCGTCTTTGCCATGGCGGCTGTCTTCAATTTCGCCGTTATGGAAGGT
>NZ_JBFUKO010000217.1:0-8079 GCF_056400805.1 Aminobacter sp. P4_H6_2 | reverse complement strand
CCATGACGTAGTGCCATTCGACCGTGTAGCGGCCGGCGACCAGCGAAAATACCTGGATCGGCAGCGTGTAGCTTTCCTGGCTGCGCAGCATGGTCAGCGCCACGACGAATTCGTTCCACGCGTTGATGAAGGTGAAGATGGCGGTGACGGCGATGGCCGGCACGCACAGCGGCAAGAACACCTTGCGCAAGGTGAGCCAGCGGCTGCCGCCTTCCATCCATGAGGCTTCTTCAAGGTCACGCGGAATGGTGTCGAAATAGCTCTGCAGCATCCACACGGTGAAAGCGACGTTGAAGGCCATGTAGACGCCGCCGACCGCATTGAGGCTTTCGACCAGGCCGAAGGAAGCGAGCAGGCGAAACAGGCCGAGCACCAGCACGATCGGCGAGATCATCTGCGAGATGAGCAGGAAATGTCGGAAGGCACCGTGGCCGGCGAAGCGGAAGCGTGACATCGCATAGGCCGCCGGAATCGAAACGAGGATCGCGCCGATGGTGGCGATGAGCGAGACATGGAGCGAGTTGAACAGCGCCCGGCCGAAGCCTGCCGCCACCCACATCTCCGAAAAATTGCGCCAGCGGAACTCGCTCGGCCACCAATTCGGCGTCAGCACTTCCTGAGCCGGCTTGACGGCGGTCAAAAACATCACCGCGAACGGAAACAGCGTGACGACGACGAGCGGCGCCAGAAGCAGCCAGGCGATGACAGTGCGCTTGAGCTTGGGAGACATCATGCCCGTTCTCCCCGCATGGCAAGTCGTATGTAGATCGCGGTGAAGACGAGCAGGATCGCCAACATGACCAGCGACACGGCAGAGGCCTCGCCCAGCTTGCCGATGCGGAAGGCGAGCTTGTAGAGATGGGTGACGAGGATGTCGGTCGAGTTGGCCGGTCCGCCCTGCGTCATCACCCAGATGATCGGGAACGAGTTGAAGACGTAGATCGTGTTGAGCACGATCGCGATGTTGACGAAGGGCTTGAGCAAGGGAAGGGTGATGCGCCTGAACTGCTGCGCCGGCCCCGCCCCTTCCAGTGCCGCCGCCTCATAAAGATCGTCGGGGATCGATGATAATCCGCCCAAAAAGATGGTGGTGGTGAACGGCACCGTCACCAGGATACCGATCATGATCTGCATCGGAAAGGCAGTCGCGGCACTGGCCAGCCACTGGATATTCTGGTCGACAAGGCCGAGCCCGCGCAGGGCGGAATTGAGCATGCCGCTTTCGCCGTTCAGCGCCCAGCGCCAGACGATGGCGGTCATGGTCAGCGACACTGCCCAAGGCAACATGACGACGACGCGCGCCACCGAACGGCCGTAGAAATCCGCATTGAGGATGATCGCCACCGGGATCGACACCAGCAACGCTCCACTGACCACCGCGACGGTCCAGACGCCGGTGCGCAGCACCGCCTTGATGAAATCCGGATCGGCAAGCAGAGCGCGGAAATTCTCCGCTCCGCTGAAATCGCGCAGCTGGCCGAAACGGCTGACGTCATGCGTCGCGATCTGGATCAGGTCGAGGACCGGCCAGAAGATCACCACCGCGGCCAGGATCAGGCTCGGCAGCGTCAGCAGATATGGCAGTGCGCGATTGTGCATGAGAGCCTTGGCAGGAACGCGAGGTCAGCGTCTGAAAGCGGCGGCGCATCGAAGTCATCGACACGCCGCCTTTCACAGCAAGCGAAGCTACTTCTTCAGGATGCCGTTGGCCTTGGCCGCTGCTTCCTTGAGGATGGCTTCGGGATCGCCCTCACCTAGATAGACCTTCTGGACCGCGTCCGAGGTGATCTGCGCCACCTCTTCCCAACCGGGGATGACCGGCGCAAAACGCGCATCGGGCAACAGCGCCGTGAACGCAGCCAAATCGGCATTGTTCACATAGTAATCCATCTTGGCCTCTTCCTTGTTGACCGGAAGGAAGCCTTCGCCTTGGGTGAACTTGGCGCGCCAGTCGGTCTGGAACAGGAAGTCGAGCAGCTTCCAGGCCTCGTCCTTGTTCTTCGAATTGGAGAACATGACGATCGAGTCGGTGACACCGTAGGTGCCGCGCGCGCCAGTCGGGCCGGCCGGAATGGCGGCGACGCCGTATTTAAGGTTCGGCGCTTCTTCCTTGATCTGGTTGGACAGGAAGGGTGCGGTGATCATCATGCCGACCTTGCCCTGCTTGAACAGGTTCTGGACGTCTTCACGGGCGTAGGAGGTGACGCCCGGCTGGGTCAGCCCCTCGTCGATCATCGACTTGTAGAGTTTCGCCGCCTCGATGGCACCGGGGCTGTCGAGGCCCGACGTGCCGTCCTTCTTGAGGATCTCGGAACCTTGCGACCACATGCCGTAATAATAATAGACGTCGGTCTCGATCTCCTTGCCCTGCAGGCCAAAACCGTAGTTTTCGCCACCGAGCGCCTTGATCTTGGCGGCGGCGTCCTTGAGTTCGGCCCAGGTTGCCGGCGGGTTGGCGAAACCGGCCTTCTCCAGCAATTCCTTGTTGTAATACATCGCCCGCGCGGAAGCTGCGATCGGCAGGCCGTAGGTCTTGCCGTCCATCACCGAGGGCGACATGAAGGTGTCGATGAAACGACCCTTGAACTCGTCATTGATGTAGCCGTCGAGCGGCTCGGCAATACCCTGCTGGACAAAATCGATCAGCCAGCGCGTTCCGATGATCGACAGATCGGCATTGGTGCCGGCGGTGATGTCGGTGGTCAGCTTCTGCAGCAGCACATCCCACGGCACGACCTCGAACTTGACGTCGATGCCCGGATTGGCCGCCTCGAATGCCTTTTCTACCTCCTGGAAATAGGGGCCGGTCTTCGAGCTGTATTCGGCAACCGTCACACGCACCTCGCCGGCATGGGCATGCGCCGCCAGCGCCAGTACGCTCAGTCCGGCCAGGAGGCCGGTTTTCCACGTTGCAATCGCCATTTCAGTGTTCCCTTGCTCCCACGGGTCAACGCCCGTTCCCTAGGCACTTTTGCGCGCCATCTGATAAGTGACTTTCTTACATTATCCGGCATTCTGGCMATATCAAGCCTCTTTTGTTGTTGCTTAATTACATTTTCGACCATAATCCTGAAGCTTGAAAGCGGCCAAGATCGCTTGGGAGCCCACCAGTGACGCTAGACAGCGAATTCAACGGGAAATCCGTATTGATCACCGGCGCAGGCGGTGGCGTCGGGCGGGCACTGGTCGAGATTTTCGCCGCACGTGGCGCCCGCATCATCGGCTGTGACCAGACCATCGAGGCGATGAACGGGCTCGGTCTCGCCACGCGCCATGCCTTCGACCTGCTGGACAGGACAAGCATCGAGCCTGCGATGCGCGCCTTGATCGAAGCCGAGGGCATCCCCGACATCGTCATCAACAATGCCGGCTGGACACGCGCCGAGACCATGCCCGCGCTGACTCAAGACAGCATCGAAACCGAGATCGACCTCAATCTGACCGGCGTCACCAGCCTGACCAACGCCTTGCTCAAGCCGATGATCGCGCGCGGCTCGGGCTCCTTCGTCTTCATCTCCTCGGTCAACGCGCTTTCGCATTTCGGCAACCCGGCCTATGCGGCGGCGAAAGCGGGCATCAACGCCTTTGCCCGTGCGATCGCTGTGGAACATGGCCGCCAGGGCATCCGCGCGAACGTCGTCTGCCCCGGCTCGATCCGCACACCCGCCTGGGACCATCGCCTCGCCAAGGACGCTGCCATCCTCGGCAAGCTGCAGCGCCTTTATCCGCTCGGCCGCATCGTCGACACGCGTGAAGTGGCCGAAGCAGTGGCCTTCCTCGCCTCCGACCGGGCGTCGGGCATCACCGGTGCTGTGCTGCCCGTCGATGCGGGACTGACAGCCGGATGCCTGCCTTTCATCGACGACATTCTGGGAGCGTGAGACAATGACCGGCGTTGCCTTCCGCAACCTCTCCAAGTCGTTCGGCCAGCACAAAGTGCTCGAAGACATCAACCTCGACATCGACAGCGGCGAGTTCGTGGTGCTTGTCGGCCCCTCCGGCTGCGGCAAGTCCACGCTTTTGCGCATGCTGGCCGGCCTCGAGCCAATTACCCATGGCGACCTTTTGATCGGTGGCGTACGCGCCAATGACCTGCCGCCGCAGAAGCGCAACATCGCCATGGTCTTCCAGTCTTATGCGCTGTTTCCGCATCTCACCGCATCGGAAAATATCGGCTTTGGCCCGAAAATCCGGGGCGAGTCATCAGCTGCCATCGACAAGAAGATCAAGGACGCCGCCGCGATCCTCAACCTTCACGCCTATCTCGACCGTTATCCGCGCCAGCTTTCCGGCGGCCAGCGCCAGCGCGTCGCCATGGGCCGCGCGCTTGTGCGCGATCCACAGGTGTTCCTGTTCGACGAGCCGCTGAGCAATCTCGACGCTCAGTTGCGTGTTCAGATGCGCACCGAGATCAAGGCGCTGCATCAGCGCTTGAAATCGACAGTGGTTTACGTGACACACGACCAGATCGAGGCCATGACCATGGCCGACCGTATCGTTGTCATGAACCAGGGAAAGATCCTGCAGGTGGGTGCGCCGCTCGAACTCTATGACAGGCCGGCGACCAAATTCGTCGCGAGCTTCATCGGCTCGCCGTCGATGAGTTTTGTCTCGGGCAGCCTTGGCAACTCAGGATCGGGCACACATTTTGCGACCGCTTCCGGCGAAAAGCTGTCGCTAAATGGCGGCCGAGCCTCTTCCTTCGGCGGCCCCGTCGAGGCAGGCATCCGGCCCGAACATTTCATCATCGGCAATGGCGCCGACGCGCTCCAGTTCAAGGTCGACGTCATCGAACCGACTGGCTCGGAAACCCATATCTACGGCTCCATCGGCGGCGAGCAGGTGCGGGCTGTGTTCCGCGACCGGGTTTCAGTGCGCCCCGGCGACACCATGCCGGTTACGGCCGATCCCAAGAACATCCACCTGTTCGACAAGGCGACCGGCCTTCCCGTATGAGCAACATCGCCGACATCATCACCCGGCTTCAGTTCACCGCGCAGGACGGCTCCAAGTCCGACAGGCGCTTGGCGAGCCTGGTGCTGTCGGATCTCGACTTTGCCTCCAAGGCCACCATCTCCGAGATCGCCGCCCGCGTCGGCGTCAGCGAACCGACGGTGACCCGTTTCTGCCGCAACCTCGGCTGCGATGGCGTACGCGACTTCAAGTTCTTCCTCGCTCAGGCGATCGCCATCGGCGGCCAATATCTGAAGCCCGAGCCGCTCAATCGCGACATCCGCGAGCAGCGCGTGGCCTCCGCCGTCACAGAAGCGGCCATCGCCGCAATCCAGCGCGCCTCAGACAATCTCGATGTGGCAACGCTGATTGCAGTCGCAGAGCGGCTGTCGGCGTCGCAGAACATCCTTTGCCTGGGTTCCGGCGGCATCTCGTCGATGATGGCTACCGAACTTCAGAACCGCCTGTTCCGCCTGGGCCTGTCTGTCGTCGCCCAGGTCGACGGCCAGTTGCAGCGCATGTATGCGGCGGTCGCTACGCCCGAAACCACGGTCGTCGCGTTCTCCGTGTCCGGCCATGCCCGCTCGGTGATCGATGCCGTTCAGGTCGCCCGGCAATATGGTGCCCGCACGGTAGCGATCACCGCTCCCGGGTCAGCGCTGGCGAAAGTGGCCGACACGATGATCCCGTTCCAGCCGATCGAAGACGGCAACATCTACAAGCCGACTTCGTCGCGCTTCGCGCTTCTCGCCATACTCGACATGATCGCATTGGCCACCGCCGAGACCCGCGAAACCAAGGTTCTCGAAGGTCTGCGCCGCATCAAGCAAAGCCTCAACACGCTGAAGGTCGACGACCCCAGGCTGCCTCTAGGTGATTGACATGACCCTTGCCGAAAATCCGTTTGCCAACGACGCCGACCGCGCCGCCATCTGGGAGATGCTGGTGCGCCGCGACATCGAGGCCTTCGTGACCCAAGATTGGGGCCTGGTCGCAGGCGATTTCGACGAGCAGCGCTTCCTCGGCATCCATGCCCACAACTCGGCCAACCCGGACGACTGGGATGCGGCTTTTCCTACCCTTTCCGTCTACCGTGACGAGTGGCTGCGCCAGGCAGCCGAGTCGGCTGCAACCGCCTATGCCGAGCCGTTGTCGGCGGGCATCCACCGCGCGACGCGGCTGACCGAAATCGACATCACCGGCGATGTCGCTGTGGCGCGCAAGAAATTCGACGGCACCATCAAACGCGCCGACGGAACCGATGACCGGCTGAACTGGCAGACGCTCTACTTCTGCAGGAAGGCCGATGGCCGCTGGAAGATCACCGGCTTCGTCGGATACATGAAATACAAGTGAGACTCTTCGCACTTCTGACATCATAGCCAACGCAAAGGCGCCTCTCGGGCGTCTTTTTCATGCCCGCAGCCACCCTGCCTGCAAGACAGAAAAGCCAATCTTGCAAACGTTTGCACTTGACTGCAAGATACCTTGCACACTATGAGTCGAATGCAACATGGGTGCAAGATCGTGACATTGCTGGAACGTATCAAGAGCCATTCGACCCGCCTCACCGAGGCCGACCAGCGACTCGTCTCGGCCCTGCTCGAAAACGCCGCCGAAGCTGCTTTTCTCTCAAGCGCACGGCTCGCCGAACGCGCCAGCGTCCATGAGGCCGCGACGACCCGGCTGGCCCAAAAGCTCGGTTTCAAGGGCTATCCCGAACTGCGCTCGCAGCTGCAGCGCGAGCTGGTCGAGAGCCAGGATGCCGCCGAGCGCATGCGCCGCTCCGTCGCCAAGGTCGAGCATGGCGATTTCCTGCTCGACCTGATCGGCAGCGAGATCGCAGCGCTCGAACATCTCCGCCTCGCCGTTTCGCAGGAAAGCATCAACCGCGCCGCGGATATGATCGTCGACGCCGAGCGCATCTTCCTGTTTGGCCAAGGCCACGCCCAGTCAATCACCCAGTTCCTGCGCCGCCGGCTCGACCGCTTTGGCATGACCACCATCGTTCTCGAAGGCCGCGGCCGCGACATCGCCGAGCGCGTCGTCGGCATGCGCAAGGGCGATCTGGTGCTGGCGCTCACTTTCCGCAAGCAGCCGACCAGCTACGCTCCGCTCGTCGAACATTGCCATGCCCAGGGCGCCAAGGCCGTTCTGGTCACCGATCTGGCCGGCACCATGATGCAGCCCGAAGCCGATCTGGTGCTGGCAGCACCTCGTGGCCGCTCAGGCAGCGAGTTCCAGACACCGACGGTGCCGTTCGCCATCGTCAACGCCATCCTGCTGACCATTGCCGGCAGGCATCAGACGCGCGTCATGGGCGCGCTCGAGCGCCTGTCGGGCCTGTTCGACGAATTCGATTGAGAAAAACCTGGGAGGGAAAACATGCTCAAGTCGATGAAACTGACACTTTTCGCCGCCGTCGCCATGCTGCCTCTGGCAGCCAGYGCCGCCGAACTCGATGCGATGAGCACAGCCGAGTTGCTGCCGCTCGCACAGAAGGAAGGCAAGGTCACTGTCTTTTCGCTGTCGAGCCGCATTGCCAAGGTCGAAAAGGCCTTCGAGGAGGCCTATCCGGGCATCGATCTGGTCGGCATCGACATGAGCTCGGTCAAGCAGATCGCACGTGTCGTGGCCGAGCAAACAGCCGGCGTCAACGCAGTCGACGTGCTCTATATAGCCGACACCCCTGTGGTTTATGAGGACCTGGTCAAGACCAACCGCGTCGTTCCCTACGTGCCTCCGCGCGTCGCCGGTGAGCTTGCCGGCGAATACAAGGCCCCACTGTTGACTCAGCGCCTGTCGACCAAGGTG
Source organism: Aminobacter sp. P4_H6_2 (assembly GCF_056400805.1). Lineage (NCBI taxonomy): Bacteria > Pseudomonadati > Pseudomonadota > Alphaproteobacteria > Hyphomicrobiales > Phyllobacteriaceae > Aminobacter > Aminobacter sp. P4_H6_2. The sequence goes on along the minus strand of NZ_JBFUKO010000217.1, from coordinate 312 downwards.
CTGATGTACAACGAAGCCGCCAATCCCAACGGCGCGCCGGTCAAGAACCTCTGGCAGCTGACCACGCCCGAATGGAAGGGCCGCGTCCTGATGGTCGACCCGATGCAGCGCGGCGAATTGCTTGATCTGCTGGTCGAATTCTCGCTTCGGCCCGACGAGATGGCCAAGGCTTATGAAGCGCAGTTCGGCAAGCCGATCACCGTCGAYAGCGACCTGCAAGGCGCCGGCGAGCAGTTCATCCGCGACCTGTTTGCAAATGACCTGGTGCTGGTGCCCAACTCCGATGCCATTAACAAGGCCATCGGCGACAAG
>NZ_JBFUKO010000216.1:0-8082 GCF_056400805.1 Aminobacter sp. P4_H6_2 | reverse complement strand
GTCGAGGATGCTCGAGGCGCCGTCTCACTCATTGGCGCGGTCAGATCGGTGCGCGTGCTCAACCGCATGTCGGAAGAACAGGCGGGCCAGGCGGGCATTAGTCCGACAGAGCGCTTTTCATATTTCAACGTGCACCAAGGCAAATCCAACCTGACCAAGATGTCGTCCGCTCAAGACTGGCGGAAGCTGGAGAGCGTGCCGTTAGGCAACGGGCAGGGGCTAAGCAAGCCGCAGGACCATGCTGGCGTCGTGACGGAGTGGCGGTGGCCAAGCGCGGAAGAGGTGACTGACGCGCTCACCTCGGACCAGAAAGAGGTCATTCGCGTTGCTGTGACAAATGCAGACTTCAAGGAGTCGGCGCGAGCCAAGAACTGGGTTGGCCAGGCGGTTGGCTATGCGCTGGGCCTCGACCTTGAAGAAGACGGCCACCGCAAGCGCGCAGGCATGATCGTGCGCGCGCTGTTGAAAGAAGGAGTCCTGGTCAAGAGCGAGGAGAAGGATCCGATACGTCGGGAAAGCGCCGTATTTGTGCGGGCGGCTTGACACAAGGACGGAACATACAAAATGAACCCGATGACTAAGCTGGCGGATGTTCAGCTACGCGTGGAAATGCCTGCCGGTAGCGAGTCTGTCCTTGGACCGCCGCAGCCGTTTGGTTGGAACATCGACGTCACTGCGGCTCTCGACCCCTCCAAGGATAGCGGCGTAATAGTCGCTAAAACCACCATGGGTTCTGCGCAAGGCAAGTACCAGTTCATGCGGTCGCTGCCGCAGGATTGATCGACCCAGCAGTGGTACATTTAAGGGGCGACGAGCAATTGTCGCCCTATTTTGTTAGCCCGTGAGCACAACCTCCGCCGCCCGCTCCACAACTTCTGATAGTGCCCGGATAGCGCTTATCGAACCGTGCATTTTCCGTGCAGAACTGTGCAAAATCGTCGGGTGGCACTTAGCATTGCCTGCCCAGAAAAGTGCCCGGTTATAATACCCCCCTTTAGGGGGGTTATTACTGGGCAACTGGGCGGGGCATGTGCGAGGCGCGAAGTGCCCGCCCAGATAGATAGAACTTATCCGGGCGACTGGGCACCATTTTCAAGGTAGCTGAAAAATGCAACCTAGCGGGCTGCCCTCTTCTTCAACCTCAAGCGGTCGACCCGAGCCACGTGCGCATCGTGCTTCTGTCTTTCCGGGGAGGGAAGCAACGGCACTGGTTCGAAATCGTCGGGCACTCGGTCGATGAATTCCTTGGTGATCCGGTAAGTTCCATACCCGAGCAAAAGCACGGCGAGCAGGCGTAACATGGGGCTCTCCTTTGGCTTTCGAACGCCATCGCAAAAATATCGTTCCAGCTTTGCTTGCTGTTTTCGACCTTCGTTCTTTTTATGCCCATGGGGCAACCAACCCCGTTCCCGTCTCACGAACGCAGCACCACCACGAGGACGCTCTGCGCAAGATGCCCGAGTACGGCAAGCGGTTCCTGCTGGCTGGCGACCAGAACGCAGCCAAGCGCGGACCCAAGGCTCAGGTGCAGGCTATCGCGGCCGGCCTCACGCCTGGCGAAGCTGATGTGCGCATCTACCTCGATAACGGCCGGCTGCGCATGTGGGAGAACAAGGTTGGTGGCGCGTCGCTGACGGAAAGCCAGAAGGTTCGACACCCAGCACTAGCCAAGCTTGGCCACGAGGTGACGGTCTTGCGGGCAGTCACCTGCGAAGATGCGGCCGCCCAAGCCGTCGCCCTGGTTCGCGGGTGGCTCGCCGGTAACGACAACAGCACGAACCATGGCAACGAAGAATTATTTTCAGCCGTTCCTTGTCGGAAGTAGATCTGCCGCCTTTTATGTACTGACCCACTGCGGTCACAAGCACCGGTTTTGGCCGGACCTTCCATCACAATTGGGAAACAGCACCCGATGCAAACGAAAGAAGCCRCCCCTTCGGGGGCAGATGGCCGTACCGTGGCCAGCGACAATAGCGTTGTCCACCTGGAAGTAGTTTCGCCAACGCTTTCATACGACCCAGACGCCTCCGAGTATCACCCGCGCCTCAAACTCGGACATCCATACAAAACGAGCACCCGCTTCCAGAGAGACGATGCCGGTAGGTTCCTGCGCGACTCCGAGGGATTGCAGGCAGTTGACGACTTAATGATCAAGGTCGCGCCGAACTGCTTCGTGAATGAAAGGAGTGCACGAGCGCTCGGCTTCATGGGTGGAAACGGCGATCTGCGTACGGTCAGGTGTGCTGTGGATGGGGAGGTCGGTGGCTACCTTATCCCAATCCCACACGAATTGGACAAGCCGTTCAACAAGTCCACCACCCCAGCAAAGAGGGCCGCAGGACGCGAGCGCACCGCCAAGAAACGGACCCTAGAAAGGCGAGCCGTCACCCGAATGAGGCACAAGTTCGAAAAGCGCCAGTCTATTGGTGACCCGGATTGCCCGCGGTCACGCGATGAGGATTTCCCGCTTCTGGCTGTCCTTCGCCGAGACAAGCTGCACCACTACATCAAGATAGTGGTGGAGTATCGCCGACTGGTGGCCCTGTGCGAGGCTGAGCCGCTTAAGGGTCAGGCATATGGGGGCAGTGAAGCCACCGGGATGGCGGTTGCTTATGTGTCGCGTCGTATGGCCGGAATTGAGGAAGTCAACGAAGCAGCCGCCGTCGGCTTTCCAGGGAGGTCCGTGCCCGGTGGAGAAATCGTGTACGAAACCAAGCTGCGAAAGTCCAAGGGCGCTTACAACATCCCGGCAGTGCGGAAAAAGAAAGTCGACGTCGACGCTTACTTCGAGGGCGACAATGGGACATCAAAGGTCGGCATCACCGAAAGCCTGCACATCAAGGTTACGGAAGACATCCTTCTCGAACGGATCGACCGCGCACCGATCCTCGCCCGCATTCGCTCGGCCCTTGGCCCCCTGTTGGAGCCATTCGACGATGCCGTGCTTGGGGGACGGACACTGCAAAAGATCGGTAACGATGCTGGATTCAATGGAAGGGATGCGACTTCAGCCGGAAAGGCGCTTGTATTGCGGGGAATTGGCGTTGCCGACAGCTTCCTTGGCGGTGCAAAATTCCAACCTGAAAACGATAACTATTTGATTGAATACAAGAAAATTGCCTAAGCGCCACTAATCCGCACTCAAGTCCCCTAGAACGGGGAAGGACAATTAAATTCAAGGGTCGCTTCGGCGACCCTTTTTTCTTGGGTGTACAAGCCCCCCAGCCTATGGCTGGGTAACTATCGCCCCTGCGCGTCCCTCCACGCTGCACGGGTGATCAGCGGCGACCTCCTAGCCTCGGCCGGTTGAGGTCGCCGCTTCTAGGAGCTAGCGCTTAACGGCACGCCCAATGGCTATAAGAATGCAGGCGCCGATGAAGCCGGCGATTAAGTAGCCTAGCCAGCCACCAAGGCCGACGCCTACAAGGCCCAGCAAAAAGTTGGCCACTACCGCCCCGACGATGCCTAGTACGATGTTCATGAGCACGCCCATGTTGCTTTTCATGAACATCTCTGCGAGCCAACCCGCGATGCCGCCAACAATGATAGCGGCGATCCAACCGACTTGTGCGTCTTCCATAATTTATTCCCCTCAAGCTTGGCGGTAATTCGCCTCGGTTGAAATGCAAGCGCAGGGCATTAGTTCCCTGACCTCGCGCGCCACCAATGAGGAAGCCCGCGATACTATGCCGGTACACCGGCCGCCTGTTCTAAGACTGCCAGAAGCGAGCTCGCTTCATTCGGTAGCCAGGCTGCTCGCTGCCTCCCGGCTTTTCAACGTTCAGCGGGTTGTCTCGTGGAGGGTTCTGAGCGTCCGAGTGGCGGACCTTTTCGTTAGTCTCATCTACAGGCGCTGTCTTCCGACGTTTGGCTCTATCATTCGGGTCGCGATAGTTTCGCGCAGGCTTGCGTTCGCTAATTCCATCTTCGTTCTGCATGTTGATCTCCTACCGTTACGGAGACAACACTGCGGTGCAGCGTAAGGTTCCAACGACCATGGCACGTCAGCCTGACCATCGTTCAGCCGAAGCTGCCATCTACCGTAGATTATATAAAACTGCCCGCTGGCAGCGCACCCGCGAATACCAGCTGGCCACGCAGCCGCTGTGCGAGCGCTGCTTGACGATGGAAGTAGTCGAGCCTGCGACGGTGGTTCACCATGCCGACGGCGGCCATAAAGGTGACGAAGACAAGTTTTGGTCTGGCCCCTTCGAGTCTCTATGCAAGCCCCATCACGATAGCGACGGCAAGCGAGAGGATCTCGGTCAGACCGTGATCCGCTTCGGGGCCGACGGCTACCCCATCTAGTCGCGCAACAATACTGCGCTTTGACGTAAGAATATTACGTGAAACATCAATGTTTCACGGAGGGGTGGGTCAGACCCTTTCGACCGCCTCGACGCCCGGACCGTGAGGGCAGCAACGTGCGTGCATCCGCAATTCAAATGTTGGGGCTCAAGGCGCTCCGCTGGGCCACATGATGCCCGCAACCAGAGCCAGGTTCAGCAGCACAATGAGCGATGAGCAGTAGATCGCGGCTTTGCTGATGTCGGTCATGCTCGACTCCCTTCCAGGGTGAGCGAGCCACTATCCGGCGGCAAATATAAATAAGAGATTACTAATTTAAGGATTTCCCCCATGGCTAGGCCGAGAAATCCCCTAGGCAAGGCCAAGACCGAGGGGCGAGACACGAAGGACCCCCAGCGGTTCAAGGCAAGGAAAGAGCCCAAGGGCAGCGGGCCGTTGGGCTCTCCGCCGGAGTGGCTGACAGACACGGACACAAACAAGGCCAAGTCCGCTTGGTTGCTGTTCCAGACGGAAATTCCCTGGCTGACTGAATCGCACCGAATGTTGGTTGGCATGGCCGCGAACATTCAGGGGCGCATCATGGCCAATCAGGACGTCGGCGTTCAGGCGATGAACTTGCTCCGTCAGTGCCTTGGCCAGATGGGAGCGACCCCGTCCGACGCCAGCAAAGTTACGGTGCCAGATGATGAGGACGACAAAGACGACCTCCTCGACGGCTGAGATCGCGCTTAGGCGTGTCAGTGCGTATGCGCAAGCGGTGCTGGATGGTGTGGAGGTTGCAGGGCCTCATGTGCGGAATGCTTGCCGCCGGCACTTTGCTGATTTGGAGCGCGGCCACGAGCGCGGACTGTACTGGGACGACGAGGCGGCGAACCGGGTTTTCGGTTCTTTGAGGAGCGGCTTCGCCTCAGTGAGGGTCAGTTTGATGGCAAGCCGTTCAAACTTCATACGTCGCAGGCGTTCAAACTCGGTTCGATCTTCGGGTGGAAGAAAGCGAACGGCACTCGCCGCTTTCGCACCGCCTACGTTGAAGAGGGCAAGGGTAACGGCAAGTCGCCGTTTGCCGGTGGTGTCGGCCTTTATGGTCTAACCGCTGACAAGGAATCCGGCGCGCAGATTTACGCGGCGGCTGCCAAGAAAGACCAGGCGCAAATCCTGTTTCAGGACGCGTGCAAGATGGTCCGGCAGGCTCCGGCGATCGAGTCTCGCGTGAAGTTCAGCGGCGGATTGGGCAAAGAGTTCAACATCGCCCACCACAAGTCTGGTTCGTTCTTTCGGCCGATCTCCAAGGAAGCTGGCAAAACAGGTTCTGGTCCGCGACCGCACTTCGCGCTTTGCGATGAGGTGCATGAGCATCCCGACCGCAGCATTATGGAAATGCTCCAACGCGGCTTTAAATTCCGCCAGAACCCGCTTCTTTTGATGATCACGAACAGCGGTTCGGATCGAAACAGCGTCTGCTGGGAAGAGCGGGAGCGCGCGGTAAAGCTTTTAGCCGGCACTCAGACGCCTGACGAGGAATTCACCTTCGTTGGCGAGACCTGGGAGGGCAGCGACAGCGTCTTTGCCTATGTCTGCGCCCTGGACAAGGGCGACGATCCGATGACGGATCCGTCGTGCTGGGCGAAGGCGAACCCCCTTCTCGGCACGATCCTGACACACGACTACCTTGCCGGTGTGGTTGCCGAGGCGCGCGACGTGCCCGGCAAGCTCAATAACGTTCTTCGCCTGCATTTCTGTGTTTGGACGGACGCCGACAAGGCTTGGATGCCCCGCGCTACCGTCGACAAGGTGATGTCCGAGTGGGATTTGCCAGAGGACGGGCCGCTTTATCTCGGCGTCGATCTTTCCGGCACAAAGGATATGACCGTCGTTGCTTGCGTCCAGGCGACGGGCTTCAAGACAGTTACGCGCGAGGATGGCGAAACAGCGGACCTGCCAACATATGACGCGTGGATTGAAGCATGGACGCCGGGCGACACGCTTGCAGCCCGCGTTACGGCCCACAAGCAGCCCTATGACGTCTGGGTGCACGGGCGAGGGGCTAGTGTTTGAGCCTTTGCCCGCGAAATCCAACTTTCAACACAATGCGCCATCATCGGGCGACCGCGGGTGTGATTTAGCCCGCCTCAGGCAACAGCCCCGCTTCCGAAAGGTCGCGGGGCTTCAGTCATTTGCCCAATTGCAGATTGTAGGTGTTGGGGAGGATGGCCGACGCTACACTCAGGTATAATATTTGCGGCGCCGCGTCGGCCACTCCACCCACCCCACCGCAATTCGTGCGCTTCCGGGCCTTAGATTGCAATTAGATCAATGGATAGATGAGCGCCCACCCAGGTTCTAACGCTCAGGAACTAGCTACCCTCATACCCCGTTATGTTGGTGGAGTGTGCCTCTACTCGTCCCCTCAACCACACGATCTAGCATGGGGCCTGCCGCGATCCCTCCCGGCAGGTTAAGGCAACCGAGGAGTATAGTTGGCGCGCGCCACTGATGTCTCAGGCAGGTTTCAGGGGCGGCTAGAACGGCCTGCCGAGATCAGGTTTCGACAGGCCGCCCCCGCCACAGCTCTGGGCCGTTCCACCAGTCAACAGCGCCGCGCGCCGACAACATGCCATCGTAGGACTCGCACTAAAAGGGCGCGGTCCCGTACCAGAATAAGATTAGAACCCGATAATATTTAGATAGCCACTCCACGGATCATTAACGAGGCGAGCGCACGCTAGTGTCATCCGGGTCTTCGTCGCCCCACAGCCCCACGGCCCGGATCGCGCGCCCGGTTCAATAGTCGGCAGGCAATCCCTGCTTGTCGGCTCGGCAAGGCCGGGCGCGTTGCCGGGGCACTCAGTGCATTGTTTGCCGATGGTCTTTCAGACGAAGGATTTCGGCGGCAATGATCCTCATCAGCCCCTCCCGATGTTCCACTTCGGCAATCTGGGATGGCGTTAGCTTAGTAGCCCTAGCGCGCTCTACGCTGCGCTGCGCAGTGTCGTACAAGTCCTGCAGCTGATCAATTTCGTCCAAGGGCGTACCCTACGTGAACTTGGGTATCTTAGCCGACTACGGCGGGGAAAGTCGACGCAAAACGACAAGTATGTCCGATGTCCTTTGGCCTCGGGCTTTCGTGAATGTATGTCCAAACACGTCTATTCGCCGCCAGCAYCYGGTTGCCCCGATTGCGGCATTCCATTCCACTCTGTKGCAACCATGTGACAGTATTWWTTAGCAAGTGCTGATATTTATGGTCAGTAAGGCGGGGGCCTGAAATCAGGATGGAATGAACTGATGAGAGTTTACCCCTTTGTACTCCTGGCAGGATTGGCCAGCACGAGCGCTTACGCAGCCGATGCSGTGATKGAAGAACCGCCAGCACCAGTGCCTGTGGTTCAAGAAGCCCCAATTTTTAGCTGGACTGGCGGCTACCTCGGTATTCAGGGTGGCGGCCTGTGGTCCAACAGTAGCGTCAATGGACCTGACACCGGTATATTCGATGACAGCTTCAACGGTGGCCTTCTCGGTGCCTATGCCGGCTACAACTGGCAGTTCGGCGCTTGGGTGCTCGGTGTCGAAGGCGACATTAACGGAGTCTGGAACGACGAAACCGTCACCATCAACACACGGTTCGGTAACCGGGATGTTGATATCGGCAGCAGCTACCTGGCCTCGATACGGGCCCGTGCCGGATATGCGTTCGACCGTACCCTTGTTTTTGCCACCGGTGGCGTAGCCTTTACTCAGTTTTCTGCCGAAGCGGGCGCCTGGGATAACGACGTC
>NZ_JBFUKO010000215.1:0-8095 GCF_056400805.1 Aminobacter sp. P4_H6_2 | reverse complement strand
TTCCGATGGTGCTGGCCTGCGGCGTGCTGTTTTCGACCATTTTCATCTCGCTCAACTTTGCCTCCGACCTTTTGGCCATGCTCGTCAATCCGCGCCAGCGACTGCCCAGGAAGGGGAACTGAACCGTGTCGAATAAAGTGACGCTGGGCGTTTCCGTGGCCGTTCTCGCAACGATGGCGGCTGCCGCCATCTTCGCGCCTGTACTTGCGCCCTTTCCGCCGAACGAGATGGTTCACACGCCGTTCGATGCGCCTGGCGTGGGCGGCGTGCTGGGCGCAGATGGCCTTGGCCGGGACATGCTGTCCCGCATCCTCTACGCCACGCGCTATACATTCGTTGCGACGCTGATAGCGACCACGCTGGCATGTATGCTCGGCGTGACGCTTGCCATCCTCGCGGGGCTCAGCAAGGGCTGGGTCGACATCGTCATCGGGCGCGCGGTCGATATCCTGATGTCGATCCCGCAGATCATCTTCGCCTTGATCATCCTGGCCATTGCCGGCGTGTCGCTGACCACGCTGATCCTGACCATGGCGGTCCTGCAGTCGAGCACCTACTACCGTGTCACCCGCCCGATCGCAGGTGACCTGGCGGCGATGGAATATGTCGAAGTCGGGCGCCTGCGCGGCGAGCGCCTGCACTGGTACCTGTTCAAGGAAATACTGCCCAACATGATCCCCTCGCTGTTGGCGCAGTTCGGGCTTGGGCTTTCGTCGGCAGCACTTTTCATCAGTTCGCTCAGCTTCCTGGGCATCGGCATCCAGCCACCCGCGGCCGATCTTGGCGGCCTTGTCCGCGAGAATGCGCTCGCCCTTTCAACCGGCCGTCTGACACCGCTGATACCGGCTTTCTGCATCGCGCTCTTCTGCTTGAGCGTGAACGGGATCGTTGATTGGCTCGTTGGCCGCTATTCAGACAAACCGGAATTGAAATGAGCGGAAATCGGATACTGAGCATCGACAATCTGCGCGTCGAGGCACGTTCGAGCGTTTTGCTCGATGACGTCTCGATCCATGTCGATCGTGGCGAGGTGCTGGGCATTATCGGGGAATCCGGGGCTGGCAAGAGCACGCTCGCGTTGAGCTCGATCATGCTGTTCAAGGCTGGCTGCGTGCCAACCGCCGGCTCGATCAAGCTGTGTGGCCAATCGCTCATGGAACTGGGCATCAGCGAGCTCGAAACCATCCGGCGCACCAAGGCGTCCTATGTCGCCCAAAGTGCTGCCGCCGCGTTCAATCCGTTCTATCGGCTGGAAGACCAAGTCACCGAAATACCTGCGATGTCGCAGAAGCTGACCACGGCCCAAAGGCGGCGTATGGCGGTCGAGCTGTTCGAGGAGCTTCAGCTGCCCGATCCCGAGAATTTCGGGCGGCGCTATCCGCACCAGGTTTCCGGTGGTCAGTTGCAGCGCGCGATGATCGCCATGGCGCTCATCAACCAGCCCGACCTGATCATTTTCGACGAGCCGACTACCGCACTTGACGTTACGACGCAGATCGAGGTGTTGCGGCTAATCAAGAAGGTGGCGCGTACGCATAATTGCGGCGCCCTCTACATCTCGCACGACCTGGCCGTGGTGTCGCAGATGGCTGACCGGATCGTGGTCATGCGCAACGGCAAGATGGTCGAGCAGGGCACGACCCGGCAACTGGTGGACAACCCGCAGACCGAATACGCGCAGCGCCTGGTCGCCAATCAGGGCGACGGTACCTATGCCAGCGCAAATGGTGGCGAGGCGACGTTGCTTGACGTGAGCAATGTCGATGTCGGCTATGGCGGGGTCGCGGCGGTCAAGGACGCGTCGATCAAATTGGGCGCTGGTTCGGTGCTGGCGCTCGTTGGTGAATCGGGCAGCGGCAAAACCACCTTGGCGCGCAGCATTGCCGGGCTGCAGCCGGCGCGTACCGGCCAGATCCGGATGCGTGACAGCATACTGGCGCCTGTCGTCGAAGGCCGCAGCTTCGATCAGCGCCGGCTGATCCAGTACATCCACCAATTGCCTGACCTTGCGCTCAACCCGCGCCAGACCATCCGCGACGTTATCGGCCGTCCGCTAACCTATTTTCACGGCTTGCGTGGTGCAGCCGCCGACCAGCGGCTTCGCGAACTGATGGAGTCCATCGAGCTGCCAGCGGCTTATCTCGACCGCTATCCGGCTTCGCTTTCGGGCGGACAGAAACAGCGCGTCTGCATCGCGCGCTCGCTGGCGGCGAAACCCGACATTCTGATCTGCGACGAGATCACATCGGCACTCGACCCGCTGGTTGAGGAAAGCATCGTCAAATTGCTGACGAGGCTGATCGAGGACGAGGGGCTCAGCATCTTGTTCATCACCCACAATCTAGGGCTGGCGCTGCGTTTCTCGCACAAGACGGCGGTGATGCAGGCGGGCAGGATCGTTGAACATGGCGAAACGCGGTCGGTGTTCGAGACACCGCAGTCGGACTACACGCGCAGCCTGATCCGCGCGGTGCCTCAACTGCGCGAAGGCTGGCTGGACGGGTTTTCCAGCAATGCTGCCCGGCCAGGGCCTCAGCCTGCTGAAATTCGAGGGAGATAAGAATGACCCATGCGATGATCATCGATGGCGAAAAGGTCAAAGCCGCAGAGACGTTCGGCGTGATCGATCCGGCGCGGGCGGAAGTGTTCGCTCAGTGTCCAGCTGCCAGGCCAGAACATCTTGATGCAGCAGTCGCCGCCGCCCGTAGGGCGTTTCCCACATGGCGGGATACGTCGTTCGATGAACGGGCAAGATTGCTCGACGAGATCGCCAATGCGGTCGAGGGCGACAAGGAGGCCCTGGCCGTGTTGCTCTCGACCGAGCAGGGCAAACCCCGCGCCAGTGCTCATGGCGAGATCGGCGCGGCGATCCACTGGATGCGTGAAACGGCAAAGCTTAGGCCTGCYGTCGAAGTCATCCGCGACGACGAGAAGCTCAGGATCGAAGTGCACCGCAAGCCGCTTGGCGTGGTCGGCTCGATCACGCCGTGGAACCATCCGGTGCTGATCGCCACCTGGCACATCATGCCGGCGCTGATGGCGGGCAACTGCGTGGTGATCAAGCCGTCGTCCTACACGCCGCTGAGCACACTTCGGCTCGTTGAGCTTGCCAATGCGCATTTGCCGCGCGGCGTGCTCAATTCGGTCACCGGCGAAGGCGGCATCGGCCGCGCTATCGCCGGCCATCCCGGCATCGACAAGATCGTGTTCACCGGCTCGACCCCGACCGGGCGCAACATCATGGCCAATGCCTCAACGACGTTGAAGCGACTGACGCTCGAACTGGGCGGCAATGACGCGGCGATTGTCCTTCCAGACGCGGATATCGACGCCATTGCGCCGGCGATCTTCGCCAAATCCTTCGGCAACAGCGGCCAGACCTGCGCTGCGCTCAAGCGGCTTTATGTGCATGAAAGCCTGCACGATGCACTCGCCGAAAAGATCGCCGGGCTGGCGCGTGCGGCGAAGGTCGGTCCAGCGACCGATCCGGCAAGCCAGTTCGGTCCATTGCAGAACAAGGCGCAGTTCGATCTGGTTCGCGAGCTTGCGGAAGATGCCAAGGCCAATGGCGGACGCTTCCTTTGCGGTGGCGCTCCTTCAGGGGAAGCGGGTTATTTCTTCCCRCTCACCGTGGTCACAGAAGTGACCGACGGCATGCGCATCGTCGATGAAGAGCAGTTCGGCCCGATCTTGCCGATCGTCCGCTACAGCGAAGTCGACGACGCGATCGCGCGTGCCAACGCCAGCGAGAACGGCCTGGGCGGCTCGATCTGGTCGTCGGACCTCAAGCGGGCTGAAGAGCTGGCGCGGCGCCTCGAATGCGGCACCGCCTGGGTCAATGACCACAGTTCGATTTCGCCCGCAGCACCCTTCGGTGGCGCCAAGCAATCGGGCATCGGCGTGGAGTTCGGCCATTGGGGGCTCGAAGAGTACATGCAGATGCAGACGGTTCACATCACGCGCTGATCGAGCGCTGGCTTCTGCTGTGAGGGGCGGCTCTGCGGCTGGCGCCGGGTGATCGCAGGACAGCAAAAGGAAAGGGCGGCCCTTGGCCGCCTCAGACTGCTGACAAACCCCTGGCAATTGCCGGGGGTTTTTGATTCACTGGGTCATGCTGAAGCGCCCTGGCCCTGAACAGACCGCGATCGAGATGGTGACGCTCGACCAGCTGGTCCCGCCCGACCACCTCTTGCGCAAGATCGATCGGGTGATCGACTTTTCGTTMATCCACGAGCTGACAGCACCGCTGTATTGCCCCGACAATGGCCGCCCGCCGCTCGATCCGACCTTGATGTTCAAGGCGCTGTTTTTGGGCTACCTGTTTGGCGTGCGCTCGGAGCGTCAGCTGGTGCGCGAGATCGAGGTCAACGTCGCTTATCGCTGGTTTTTGCGGCTGAAGCTGACCGACAAGGTGTTCGACGCCTCGACGCTGTCGCAGAACCGGCGCCGGCGCTATCGCGACGAGAGCGTGGCGCAGGCGATCTTCGACACCATCGTCGCGCAGGCGATCCGCCACGGGCTGGTCGACGGCACGGTTTTGTACACCGACTCGACGCATCTGAAGGCCAACGCCAACAAGGGCAAACACGACCTTGCAGTGGTTGCCAAGTCGCGCGCCGACTACTGGAACGATCTGGATCTGGCCATCGCGGCGGAGCGCGCCGAACACGGACAGAAGCCGTTGAAGGAGAAGGACCGCCAGCCGGTGGAGAAGCAGACCAAGGTCTCGCGCACCGACCCGCAAGCTGGCTACATGGTGCGCGAGGGCAAGCCGAAAGGCTTTTTCTACCTCGATCACCGCACCGTCGACGCCAAACACGCCATCATCACCGACACCTTCGCCACGCCGGCCAATGTGCATGACTCCATCGTCTATCTTGGCCGCCTTGACCGCCAGCGGCAGCGCTTCGGCCTTGACGTCGCCGCGGTCGGGCTCGATGCCGGCTATGCCACAGCAGGCATCGCCAAGGGGCTGGAGGCGCGCGCCATTGCAGGCGTCACCGGCTACCGCAACCCTCCCCCGCCCAGGCCCGGCATGATGCGCAAGAGCGCCTTCGCCTACGAGCCTGAGCTCGACGGCTACTGCTGCCCGCAGGGACAGGTGCTCGCCTACGCCACCACCGACCGCAACGGCTACCGCCACTACAAGTCCGATCCGGCCATCTGCCGCGACTGCCCGCTGCTCGCGTCGTGCACGTCAAACGCCAACGCCACTCGCCTGATCACCCGCCATGTCTGGCAGGACGCCCGCGAGCGCGCCGACGCCAACCGGCTGACCGCATGGGGCAAGGCCGTCTACCGCCGCCGCAAGGAGACCGTCGAACGCTCCTTCGCCGACGCCAAGCAACTGCACGGCCACCGCTACGCCCGCTTCCGAGGGCTGACACGCGTCGCCTGCCAGTGCCTGATCGCCGCCGCCAGCCAAAATATCAAGAAGATCGCCCTGACGCTGAGCCCCAGGCCAAAGCCGATGCCCGCCTGAACACCGGCACCGCTCCGGCAAATCCCCGAAACCGGCAATCTCCAAGCCGACCAACACCAAAAACAAAACCCCGCCAAAAAGGCGGGGTTTGTCAGCAGTCTGGGGCGGCCCTTGGCCGCCTTTTTTTGCGTTTCAGATGTTCGGACCGCTCAATAGCCAGAGCTGGAGGCTGGGGCTTGGTCGTTGCGGGCAGCCTTGAATTTGCCGGCAAGCGTGCTGGTGGCCTGCGCCAGAAGGGTGACGTCGGTGCCGACAGCCACGAAGGCCGCGCCCAATTCGAGATAGCGTGCCGCAAGCTCGGTGTCGGAGGTCAAGATCCCCGCCGCCTTGCCGCATTTGCTGATGCGCATGATTGCATCTTCCACCGCGGCCTGCATCTCAGGGGCACCGGGCTTACCGAGATATCCCATATCGGCGGCGAGGTCGGCCGGTCCGATGAAGATACCGTCGACGCCGTCGACCGACGCGATGCCTTCGAGTGCCGCAAGGCCGGCCCGGCTCTCCAGCTGGACCAGCAGGCAGGTCTGGTCATTGGCCGTCGCCAGATAGTCGGGGATGCGGTTGAAAGCTGAAGCGCGGGCAAGGGCGGCACCCACGCCGCGCACCCCATGCGGCGGGTAGCGCATGGCCTGGACGAGCTGGCGCGCTTGGTCCGCGGTTTCGACCATCGGCACCAGGATCGTCTGGGCGCCGATGTCGAGCAGTTGCTTGATGATCCATGTCTCGCCGATCGGCGGGCGCACGACCGCACTTGTACCTGATGCCGCGATCGCCTGGAGCTGTGTCGTCATCGTGGGAATATCGTTAGGCGCGTGCTCGCCATCGATGAGCAGYCAGTCGAAGCCGGCGCCGGCGCAGATCTCGGCGGTGTAGGCATTGGCAAGGCCGAGCCATAGACCGATCTGTGCCTCGCCGCCGAGCAGGGCGGCCTTGAACGTATTAACTGGTGCGGGCATGGGGTTCTCTAGGCGAAATAGGCGCTGACGGTGCCGAAGGGGCCGAAATCGGCCGTGATCGTGTCGCCATGGCGTGCCTCGACAGGGCGGATGAACGAACCGGACAGCACGATGTCGCCGGCCGCGATCGAGCCGCCGAACATCGCCAACCGGTTGGCAAGCCAGGCGATGCCGGCTGCGGGATGGTTGAGCACGCCGGCACCCAGGCCGGTTTCTTCGACTTCGCCGTTGCGCGACACGATGGCCCCGATCCAGCGCATGTCGGCTTCGGTGGGCCGCATCGGCCGACCGCCTGTAATGATGCCGGCATTGGCGGCATTGTCGGAGATGGTGTCGACGATTGTGCGCGTGCGGCCAGTGGCCGGGTCGCTGCGCAGGATGCGCGTATCCAGGATCTCGATGGACGGCGCAATGAAATCGGTGGCGTTGAGTACGTCGAAGACCGTCGTGTTGGGGCCCTGCAACGGCGCCTTCATGACGAAGGCGATCTCGGCTTCGATGCGCGGCTGGATGAAGCGGTCGGCTGGTATCGTCGCCGCATCCGAAAACATCATGTCGTCGAGCAGCACGCCTGAATCGGGGATATCGATGTTGAGCGCATATTGCATTGCCTTGGAGGTCAGGCCGATTTTCCAGCCGATCCTGCGGAGGCCCTGGGCGAGCTTGAGCTGCACCCACTCGGCCTGCACGGCATAGGCGTCTTCCATGTCCATCTCGGCATGGTCGAGCGACAAAAGCCCGATCTGCTTGCGCTGCTTTTCGGCCTGGTCGAGACGCTGGGCGGCGGCCAGATGCTGCTGTGGCGAAAGCTTCATGGCTGCTCGTCCATCACCGTGTTGCGCAATGTGCCGATGCCTTCGGCTTCGACTTCGACGACATCGCCTGACTTCAGCCAGCGCGGCTGCTCGAAACGGGCGCCGGCACCTGTCGGCGTGCCGGTCACGATCACATCGCCTGGAACGAGCGTGGTAAAGGTCGAGATGTAGGCGATCAACTTGCGGAAGCTGAAGATCATGCGGCTGGTGCGATCGTCCTGCCGCAACTCGCCATTGACCCTGGTCGTCAGGCGGATGTCGGCAATCTGCGTCTCGTCGGTGTAGGGCACGAGCCAGGGGCCGATGGCGCCGGAGGCGTCGAAGTTCTTGCCCTGGGTCACGTTGAACTTGGCGTGCCGCACCCAGTCGCGAATGGTGCCTTCGTTGCATAGCGAAAGCGCGGCGATGTGGCCGAGTGCATCCGTTTCGGTGATGCGGCGTCCGGCCTTGCCAATGACGATGACGATTTCGCCCTCATAGTCGAGCTGCGGCGATTCCGGCGGCCGCACGATCGCTGAGCGATGCCCGACGAACGAGCGCGGAAACCGGATGAACAGTGACGGGTTGGCAGGGGCCACCTGGCCGTCCTTGTATTCCTCGTTGCGGTCGGGAAAGTTCACCCCGACGCAGATCAGCTTTTCCGGTGCCGGAACCGGGATCTGGAAGGTGACCGCATCTTCGGCGATGTCAGCCGCGCGTTGCGCCGCTGCTTCTGCCAGCTGATTGAAACCGCTATCCGCGATGACCTCACGCAGGGTTGGCCATTGCGGGAAATGGGGCGCGAGTTCGATGATGCCGCTCTTGGTCACAGCGCCGTAGCTGGTTTTTCCGCCATGCGTGTA
>NZ_JBFUKO010000214.1:0-8110 GCF_056400805.1 Aminobacter sp. P4_H6_2 | reverse complement strand
CGATTATATCATCTTCCCGAATTTCCTGACGCTTGAGCCTTATGCCCCTTCGGTCTATGGCGACGACCAGGAACTCTTCCTCACCGCCCGTTGGGTGATGTCGGCCCTGATCGAGAGCGAGCGCCTGGAAGTCACCCAGGCCAATGTGAAGGACCTGGTTTCGTCCTCGAAGGATCCGGAAGTCCAGCAATTGCTCGGCGTCAAGCCCGGTAACGGCAAGGATCTCGGCCTC
Source organism: Aminobacter sp. P4_H6_2 (assembly GCF_056400805.1). Lineage (NCBI taxonomy): Bacteria > Pseudomonadati > Pseudomonadota > Alphaproteobacteria > Hyphomicrobiales > Phyllobacteriaceae > Aminobacter > Aminobacter sp. P4_H6_2. The sequence goes on along the minus strand of NZ_JBFUKO010000214.1, from coordinate 7,878 downwards.
TCGGAGGACTGGGTTGTACAGATCGTTTCAGCGGTCGGAAATTACGGCGAGAGCTTTGAGCGCAATCTTGGCAAGGGTTCGCCGATGAAGCTCGATCGCGGTCTCAACGACCTGTGGACCAAGGGCGGCCTTATGTTTGCGGCGCCGTTGAGATGATCAAAAGGGAACGTCTCCATGGTGTGACGTTTGTTGTGGCAGCCACCGCCGTCGTGGCGTGGCTGTCATACAACTTCTCCGCCAATCTCGCAGCCAAAGGCATTACCATCGACTTCGGCTTCCTGCGCGAGGCGACGTCGTTCCCCATCGGTGAGTCGATAATTTCCTACAGTTCCGGCGATACCTACCTCAGGGCACTTGTCGCCGGACTGCTCAACACCATCAGGCTCGCGCTCGCAAGTATCGTGCTGGCAACCATATTTGGCCTGATCATCGGCCTGGTCGCGCGGATCGGTCACCCGCTGCTGACCCGCTTTGCCAAGGTCTACGTGGAATTCACCCGCAACGTTCCGCTGCTGCTGGTGCTTGTGGTTTGCGCTACCGTCGTGCGTGCCCTGCCTGGGCCGCGACAGGCCTGGAACCCGCTGGATGGGCTGTTCCTTTCCAGCCGTGGTCTCTACGTGCCGCTGCCGGTCTTCGCCGATGGGCTGCTGCTGTTGGTTGCGGCGGTGCTGTTTGTCGTAGCAACCTATTTCGCCTGGCGGCTTTCGCTGCGCTCCAAGAGCGAGACCGGCCTGTTCCCACGTATCGGAAAGCTGGCCCTGGCTGGTTGCGCGGCGGCATTTGTCGGCCTGTGCTTTTGGGCCACCAGCATCGTCACGCTCGACAGGCCAGCGCTTGTCGGTTTCAATTTCCGTGGCGGCTGGAGCGTGACGCCGGAATATCTGGCGATGCTGTTTGGCCTTGCCTTCTACACATCCGGCTTCATCGCCGAGATCGTGCGTGGCAGCTTGGCCGCCTTGCCCAAGGGCCAGTCCGAAGCCGCCGCGTCGCTCGGCCTCGGCGCCTTCCTGACATTGTGGCTGGTGCTGGCGCCGCAGGCGCTGCGGCTGATGCTGCCGCCGCTCGCCAACCAGTATCTCAACCTGATCAAGAACACGACTCTGGCCGTGCTCATCGGCTATCCGGACCTGGTTTCGGTCGGCAACACCGCGCTCAACCAGACCGGTCGCGCCATCGAAACCGTGACCATCTATCTCTTGATCTACCTGTCGCTTTCCCTGGTGACCTCGGTCCTGATCCGCCGGCTGGAAAAGCGCGCGCAACTGGTGAAGCTATGAGTGAAATTGCCATCGCCACCGTCGCGCGCCGACGCCGCCCCACCTTGAAGGCGCGCCTGAGCCCGTACTTCAGGCCCTGGCCACATGCGGTCATCACCGTGCTTGGCGTGCTTCTGCTTGGCTATGGGCTCTTGGGCTTCTTGCGCTGGGCGGTGCTGGACGCGACCTTCGGTACGGCGACACCGGACGAATGCCGCGCGGCAGGTGGTGCCTGCTGGGCGATGCTGACCGAGCGCTACCACATCATCCTGTTCGGCAGCTATCCGGCCGGCGAGTACTGGCGCCCCGCTCTTGCGGTTGCTCTGGTCCTTGCCGTGCTCATTGCCAGCGGCTTCAGGCAATTGTGGAGAACGGCGCTGGTCTACGCCTGGATTGCCGTCCTGGTCACCAGCCTCATCTTGATGGCCGGCGGCATCTTCGGCCTGCAACCTGTATCGACCAGTCGCTGGGGCGGCCTGCCGTTGACCGTCGGCCTGTCGGCCTTCGGCATTGTGCTTGCACTTCCCCTTTCGGTGCTGCTTGCACTGGGTCGACGCTCCAGAAGTGCCCCGGTGAAGCATTTCTGCGATGCTTATGTCGAGGTGGTGCGCGGACTGCCGCTGCTTGCCGTGCTGTTTGTCGCCTCGACAATGCTGCCGCTGCTGCTTCCCGGCGGCAACATGATCGACACTATCCTGCGCGCCCAGATCGCCCTCATCATGTTTCAGGCTGCCTATCTTGCCGAGGCAATCCGCTCAGGCCTCGAGGCAGTCCCAAGGGGACAGACCGAAGCGGCCCAAAGCCTCGGCCTGCACGATGGATTGGTTTCGCGCCTCATCGTCCTGCCGCAGGCGTTCCGCATTGCTTTGCCGGCAATCATCAATACCTTCATCGAATCGATCAAGGACACAACGCTGATCAGCATCATCGGCCTTATCGACGTTCTGGGCGGAGCACGTGGTGCCATAGCCGATGGCACATGGATGGGCTTTTATCGTGAAGCTTATCTGGCTGTCGGTTTCGCCTTCTTCGTGTTCTGCTATATTCTGTCCTTGCATTCGCGCCGGCTTGAGCAGGAATTCTCCAATGAACGCAGGTAATAGGCTTATGTCTTCGGCAGGAACGCCAAATGCTTGATGAACGCAAGCAAGTCTATAAATCGCTCGTTCAGGATACGCTCAACGAGCAGATTTACCGACAGCTCAAGGAAAAGCTCATCACGGGCGAATTCCGCCCCGGTGATCGTCTTGTCTTGCGCAAGCTGTCGGCAACGCTGGGAACAAGCCCGGTGCCGGTACGAGACGCCTTGCAGAAGCTTGAGAGCATCGGTGCGCTCCGGCTGGAGCGGACATTTTATGTTCCCAACCTGACGCCGTCGGAACTGGCCGAAATTCGCGATATTCGCGTCGCACTGGAGGGGCTTTCCGCAGAGCGCGCCGCCGAGCATTCGACGCCTGAATCGATGGTACCACTGACGGCCCATTTCAACGCGCTCGCCAAGGCTGCGAACAACAATGACGCGAGCCATTTTCTCCGCGCCAATGCCCGGTTCCATCTCGAAATCGCCCGGATGAGCAACTCGCCTATCCTCTTCGACATGATCGAGCCGCTGTGGCTGCGCATGGGGCCGTCCGTCAGGATGGCAAAGGCCGAGCCGGGGCGTCTCAAGGAGGCGATCCCGCCACATGAAGCAGCACTGCATGCGATAGCTGCGCATGATGGCGCTACCGCAAGGGCAGCGTTGTTGCAGGACATCATCGGCTGCTTTGGAATACTGGCACATACCGAAGACGAACGCGCATGAGCCACCCGCCCAGCTGAACGCCCACAGGGCGATCCCGCAAAAGCTTTACCACCCGATCGCCCGACAGCACGCCGGGCGACGACCCCGACGTGTGTCCTGCGGCAAGGAGCCGCCGCGACCGAAACAACAGAGGTAATTTTTCATGTCGAGACCGAATTCCACTGCCGCCCGCGACATTGCCCACCAGCTGCACCCCTATACGAATGCGGTTCGCCACGCTGAAACGGGCCCGATCGTCATCGATCGCGGCGAGGGCGTCTATGTCTTCGACGATCAGGGAAATCGCTATCTCGAAGGTCTCGCCGGGCTTTGGAGCGTCGCTGTCGGTTTCGGCGAAAAGCGTCTGGTCGWGGCCGCGACCAAGCAGCTCAACAAGCTGCCCTACTACCACACCTTCGCCCACAAATCGCACATGCCCTCGATCGAGCTGGCCGAGAAGCTTGCCGAGATGGCACCTGAAGGGCTGTCGCACGTCTTCTTCACCAATTCCGGATCGGAAGCCAACGACACCATCGTCAAGCTGGTCTGGTACTACAACAATGCGCTCGGCCGTCCGGCCAAGAAGAAGTTCCTGGCACGCACCCAGGGCTACCATGGCGTCACCGTCGCTGCCGCAAGCCTGACCGGCCTGCCGAACAATCACCGAGATTTCGACCTGCCGGCGATCCCGGTCCGTCATCTGACCTGCCCGCATTTCTATCGCTTTGGCCAGCCGGGCGAGAGCGAGGCACAGTTCGTCGACCGCTTGGCCGCCGAGCTCGAAGCAGTGATCGCGRAAGAAGGTGCGGACACCATCGCCGCCTTCATCGGTGAGCCGCTGATGGCCGCCGGCGGTGTCATTCCCGCTCCTGAGGGTTACTGGCAGAAGGTCCAGGAAATCTGCCGCCGCAACGACATTTTGGTGGTGGCCGATGAAGTGATCACCGGCTTCGGCAGGTTGGGCACGACCTTCGGCTCGGACTATTACGGCATCAAGCCGGACCTGATGACCCTATCCAAGCAGATCACCTCGTCCTACCAGCCGCTGGCGGCCGTCATGATCTCGGACACCATCTACAAGGCGGTGGCCGACAACAGCGGCAAGATCGGCACCTTYGGCCACGGCTATACCGCCACCGGTCATCCTGTCGCCACCGCCGTTGCGTTGGAAAACCTCGCGATCATTGAGGAACGCGGGCTGGTTCAGAATGCCGCCGAGATGGGCCGCATCCTGCAGAAGCGGCTTGGCGCACTCGCCTCGCACCCGCTGGTGGGTGAAGTCCGTGGCGTCGGTCTCATTGCCGGCGTCGAACTGGTGGCGGACAAGGCGACCAAGGCTCGCTTTGCCGAGCCGGGCAAGGTCGGCGCCTATGTCTTCGCCAGGGCTCATCACCACGGCCTGATCGTTCGCAACATCGTGGACACGCTCGCCTTCTGCCCGCCGCTGATCATCACGGAAAGCCAGATCGACGACATGGTGCAGGCGTTCGAACGCACCTTGAACGACGCTGCCGATTGGATCGCTGCCGGACAGCCAGCCTACTGACAGCGGACCGTCGTTCGCGAAAGACTGCTCACTCCGGCGCGCCCATGCCGCGCCGGAGTGAGCCTGGAGAATATCGAGGAGGTTAAATGGCTGCGGAAAATACGGTGAGGGCTGACGATCTCGAGGTTGATCGGGCCAAGATGCACATCTCSGAYACCGATGTGGCGATCGACATTGTCGGCATGCACAAATGGTATGGCGAGTTCAATGTSCTCAAGGACATCAACCTGCGCGTCATGCGCGGCGAGCGCATCGTCATCTGCGGCCCGTCGGGCTCGGGCAAGTCGACGATGATCCGCTGCATCAACCGRCTGGAAGARCACCAGAASGGCAAGATCATTGTCGATGGCAAGGAGCTGACCAACGATCTCAAGAAGATCGACGAGGTTCGCCGCGAAGTCGGCATGGTGTTCCAGCACTTCAACCTGTTCCCGCATTTGACGATCCTGGAAAACTGCACGCTGGCGCCGATCTGGGTGCGCAAGACGCCCAAGAAGCAGGCCGAGGAGCAGGCGATGCACTTCCTGCGCCGGGTCAAGATCCCTGAGCAAGCCAACAAATATCCCGGCCAGCTGTCGGGTGGCCAGCAGCAGCGCGTGGCGATCGCGCGCTCGCTGTGCATGAACCCGCGCATCATGCTGTTCGACGAGCCGACCTCGGCGCTCGACCCTGAAATGATCAAGGAAGTGCTGGAAACCATGGTCGGTCTCGCCGAAGAGGGCATGACGATGCTGTGCGTGACCCACGAGATGGGCTTTGCCCGCAAGGTCGCCAACCGGGTCATCTTCATGGACCAGGGCCAGATCGTCGAAGAAAACACGCCTRGCGAGTTCTTCGACCATCCGCGCCACGAGCGCACCAAGCTGTTCCTCAGCCAGATCCTGCATTAGGCGACATAAAATGAGCGACAAGACATTGAAAATCGCAGTCATCGCCGGCGACGGCATCGGCAAGGAAGTGGTGCCCGAGGGGCTGCGCGTGCTTCAGGCGGCGGCGTCGAAGTTCAAGATCGACATCGGTTTTGACACCTTCGACTTCGCCTCATGCGACTACTACCTCAAGCACGGCACCATGCTGCCGGCCGACTGGAAAGCCCAGATTGGCGGGCACGACGCCATCTTCTTCGGCGCGGTCGGCTGGCCGGATACAGTGCCGGACCACGTCTCGCTATGGGGCTCGTTGCTGCAGTTCCGGCGCGAGTTCGACCAGTATGTCAATCTGCGCCCGGTCAGGCTGATGCCCGGCGTGTCTTCGCCGCTTGCCGGCCGCAAGCCAGGCGACATCGACTTCTATATCGTTCGCGAAAACACCGAAGGCGAATACTCGTCCATCGGCGGCAGGATGTTCCCCGGCACCGAGCGCGAGGTGGTCATCCAGGAAACCGTGATGAGCCGCATCGGCGTCGACCGGATCCTGCGCTACGCCTTCGAATTGGCCAAGCGGCGCGACGCCAAGCACCTGACCTCGGCAACCAAGTCGAACGGCATCTCGATCACCATGCCCTATTGGGACGAGCGGGTGGAGGAGATGGCGAAGAACTATCCCGAAGTGCGCTGGGACAAGTACCACATCGATATTCTCGCAKCTCAATTCGTGCTCAACCCGGACCGCTTCGACGTTGTCGTGGCCTCCAATCTGTTCGGCGACATTCTCTCCGATCTCGGCCCGGCATGCACGGGCACGATCGGCATCGCCCCTTCCGGCAATATCAATCCGGAGCGGAAATTCCCGTCATTGTTCGAGCCGGTACACGGTTCGGCCCCCGACATTGCCGGCAAGGGCATCGCCAATCCGGTCGGGCAGATATGGACCGGTGCGATGATGCTTGAGCATCTCGGTCACCGCGAGGCAGCCGACGCCATCGTCAGGGCCATTGAGGAAGTCCTCGCAAACGAGACCCTGCGCACCCGCGACCTTGGCGGCAAAGCCGACACCGTCACATGCGGTAAGGCGATCGCCGACGCGGTGGCGGCCTAACCCAGGCCGTCACTCCGATGATTTGGCGACCTGGTCTTCAGGTTCCGCAATTGAGTCGAATTGCGGAACTCCCGGTTTGCCTTCGGTACGGTCGCGATAAAGCGCTGCGCGTGCCAGAAGCATCAAGGTGACAGGCGTGGTCACGACCACGAAGATGGTGATCAGCACTTCATGCAGGACGGGCCGGGACTGCAGCACGGAAAAACAGATGATCGAGGCGATCAGGATCGCGCCTGCACCCCATGTTGTTCCAAGCGTGGGCGCGTGCACGCGCTCGTAGAAGCTTTCAAACCGCACAAGCCCGATTGCCCCCAGCAGCGTCAGCCCTGATCCCAAGACCAGGAAAGAAGCAACGAGCAGGGCGGCCCAGGCCGGAAGATCGGCGGCGTGACTCATTCGATCACCTCGCCGCGCATCAGGAATTTGGCGAGCGCCACGGTGGAAACGAAGCCCAGAAGCGCAATCACCAGGGCTGCTTCGAAATAAGTGGTCGTGCCGGTGCGGATGCCGAATGTCAGCAGCAACAGCATCGCCGCCACATAGAGTGCGTCGAGGCCGAGCACCCGATCCTGGGCGCGGGGGCCACGAACCAGGCGCCACACCGCGCAGGCCATGGCGGCGACGAGCAGCATTTGCGACAGCGTGACGGCCAGGATGAAAATGACGCTGCTCATTCGAAAATCTCCATCAACAGGTGCTCGTAGCGCTGCTTGATCGTGTCGATCCACTCCTGCTCGTCGACCAGATCGAGCACATGGATCAACAGCCTGCCATTGGCGGAATGGTATTCGAGCCATGCGGTGCCAGGGGTGCTGGTGACAATGCAGGCGAGCACGGCCAAGCCGGTGCGGTCGCGCAACTCAAGCGGGATGGTGACGAAGCCCGAGTTCCGTTGCCTGCGCCGTCCCTTCAGGATGATGCCGGCGACCGCGATGTTGGAACGGAAGATGTCGATGAAGACCACCCACAGAAGCTGCGGGATCTTGTCCCAGCGCCTGATCCTCGGCTTGGCGGGCTGAAGGGCTGCCATGGCTTGCGATGCACCAAGGGCAATGACGCTGCCCAGGACCAGGTGGCCAAGGGAGAATTTGTTGAGCAGCAGCCACATGACCAGCAGCGATACCGTCAACACAGGAAAAGGCAGCCAGCGTGTCATTTGGCCTCCAAAGTCTTGGGGCCGGGCAGACTGGGTGCCGACATGACATCTGAAATGTAGCTCTTCGGATCATGCAAAGACCGTGAGGTGGCATCCATATATGCCATCACCTTGCCACCTTGGACGCTCAGTCCCAGGCACAGGACGAGCAGGATGGCGA
>NZ_JBFUKO010000213.1:0-8147 GCF_056400805.1 Aminobacter sp. P4_H6_2 | reverse complement strand
GGACCATCGTCACCATCACCCAGAACATCAGGATGCCGGTGGCTCCGAGTGCCGGGAACAGCTTTTTGGCCACCGGCGCCTTGAATTTGGTCGAGCAGCCGAAATCGCCTTGCAGCACGCCGGAGAATTGCGGCACCGAAGGTTCGTTGCAGAAAGAGAAGCGCGGCACGGCCTGGCCGGTCGCCGGGTCGATGTTCGGTTGCTTCGGCATCACGCCGAGCCATTGGCCGTAGCGGACGAAGAAGTTCTGCCGATAGCCGTTGCGCTGCAGCCAGCTTTCGAGCTGCTCTGAGCTGGCGCGCATCTCGGTCTGGCTGATCGCCAGTTTCTTCAGGTTCGGATCGAGGTTGATCAGGAAAAAGACGACGAGCGTCAGGCACAGCATCGTCAGCCCGATGGTCCCGAGGCGTCTGAGGATGAATGAAAGCACTGTTGTCGCCCCCTGCCTGCTGGGTTGGGCTCTGTATCAGGCGCTCCCGGCATGACCGGGACCGCCTGGCGAACAGCGGGAGGGACGCAGAGGTCCCTCCCCTCAACAGTGGACGGCTTAGGCCTCCTTGTCGAGCCAGACCCGGTAGAAGTCGTGCTCGTTTGTCGGGTGCATGCCGTGGTTCATTACATATTTGGCGGAGTGATTGAACAGCGACCGCCAATAGGACTGGATCAGGATACCGGAGTCCTGAAGGATCTGCTCGAGATCCTTCATCAGCAACTTGCGCTTCTCGACATCGGGCTGCGCCGTGGCTTCGGTCAGCTTCTTGTCGAAATCCGGATTGGCAAATGCGCTTTCGTTCCAGGCTTCGCCCGACTTGTAGCCGAGCACCAGGATCTGCACGCCAAGCGGGCGCATGTTCCAGGTTGTCATCGAGAAGGGGTACTTCGTCCAGTCGTTCCAGAAGGTCGAACCCGGAAGCACTGTGCGCTTGACCTTGATGCCGGCCTCGCGGATCTGAGCCGCAATGGTGTCGCCGGTATTCTTGTGCCAGTCCTCATCCGTGGTGATGAGGTCGTGCTCGATGTCGCCGACGCCGGACTCGTCGTGCAGCTTCTTGGCGCCTGCGATATCGCGGGCTTTCTTCGGCAGTTCGACATATTCCGGATGGATCGGCGATACGTGATGGTTTTCCGCCACCGATCCACGGCCACCATAGCCCAGTTGCAGAACGGTCGCGTTGTCCACTGCCATCTGAAGCGCGTTGCGGACTTTCTGGTTGTCATACGGCTTGTTGCTAACGTTCATGCGCGCCACGATCGTCGCAGCGGTATTTACCTCCGACTTAACCAGGCCAAGCCCATCGAGAATGTCGACATAGTCGGCCACGGTTTCATAGTTGGTGTCGACCTCGCCCGCTTCGAAGGCGTTGACGGCAGCGGACGGATCAGGGCCGTAGTCGATGAACTCGACGCCGTCGAGATAGGCTTCACCGCCCCACCACTTGCCGTTTTCGCGCCGCTTGAGAATGGCCTTCGAGCCGACATCGTAGGAAACCAGCTCGAAAGGCCCGGTGCCGATCGGATGGCTGACAAGGTTGGAGCCGTTCTTTTCGAAGTCGCGGTGGACGATGATGCCCGGATAGTCGGACACGCCGGGAATGAAGGTGATGTCGGGCGCCGGGAATTTGATAGCGATGGTGTAGTCGTCGACCTTGGTGATGGCGCCTTCCTTGGCCTTCTTCGTCGCCGGATCGACAAGCGCGCCCATGCGGGCCGCCATCGAGTTGCCTTCGGCAGCACCGTCACACCAGCGCAGCAGGTTGAACATGACGTCGTCGGCGTTAAACTCGTCGCCGTTGTTCCAGGTCGCACCCTTGCGCACATTCAGCTTGTACTCGGTGGCGTCGTCGTTGATTTCCCAGCTTTCGAGCAGGGCCGGCTCGAATGTGAAGGTGCGGGTGTATTTGACCAGCGGCTCGAGGAACTGACGCGTGACATTGGCCATTTCCGGCCAGTCGTAACTGCGCGGATCCTTCTGATCCTTCACGAACATCGAAACGCGGATGACACCGCCTTTCTTGGGCTCCTGCGCCAAGGCCTCGCTCGGCGCGACCAGCCCCAGCATGCCGTAGGCCATCGCTGTCGTGGCGCCGAWGGCGCTCGCCAGGGCCAGAAACTCGCGGCGGTCCATTTCGCCGGTCCCGGCGCTCTTGGCCAGCTCACGGATGTGGCTGGGAACAAGATCTGAGTTGCTCTTGTAGAATGTCATTTCCGTCTCCCATTGAAGTGGCCTGTAACGTTACCATTCCGCATCCATTTCCCGTTGTCAAAACGGTTGGATGTCGTCGTTCCCGGAACCAAGTCTGCAATTTTGGGAGGGGGGCAGTTCGCGCGATAGCGACAAAGTTGGCGCAAAAATGGTAATGCGCGCCGGATTCGCTGGAATCTTCGCCTTTGCTAATTTACCTGCGTTCCAACAATCAACGACAGTGCCACGACACTTTGCTGATGATGTCAGAACCGGCTGTCTGCCGGCTCAATATTCACGTTCGTAGAAGATGCCGCCCTTGGCTTCGCCGGCGTCCGTGGCCTGGCCACGCAGCTTGACGCCACGGCCGACATTGAGGTCGATGGTGGCCTTGCCCGAACCCGGYTTGTCGCCCGCCTCCAGTGACAAATAGGTGCGGTCGTTCAGATACTTGCCGACAGCAACTGACGTTTCGCCCTGGTCGTTGGTCCTGATGTCGAGATCATCGACGCCAAGCGTCGCGCGCAGGCTCGACAGCAGCGAGGTGGAGCCGCCGATGCCGGCCATCTGGGCCGCCGCTTCGGCCAGCTGGGCGATCTGCAGGGGCGACAGGTTCGACATCGAACGGCCAAAAATCAACCGCGCCAAAACTTCGTCTTCAGGCAGAGCGGGCACCGAAGAGAAGGAAAATTTCGGGTTGTTGGCCTCACCGGTGACGGTGATGGTGACGGTCGCGTCGCCGGCGGTTGTCTCGGCGGCGAAATTGATCGTCGGTACCAGCGAACCGGAGAATCCGACCGAACCCCTGGTGAAGTTAAGCCGCTTGCCCAGGATGGAAAGCCGGCCACGCTTGAGCGTGAACTCGCCGACGGCCTGCGGAGCGGCGGACGAACCCGACAGGCGCAGCGTGCCGCCGAGCTCGGCGTCGAGGCCGCGGCCCTGGACGAATATCTGGCTGGGCGCGTTGATCGTGACATCGAGGACGAGCGCTCCGGTGCCGCCGCTGGCCTGGGTCGGCGGACGCATCGCTTCTTGCTGCGCCACAACGGCCTTGGGAGCGTTCTTGTGCTTGACGTCGACGGCGGTCAGCGAACCCGGGAATTTTTCGGGGATGCTGATGACCGTACGAGCGAGATTGATGGTGCCTGAAAGCACCGGTGCCTTCGTCAACGGGCCCTTGATGGCGATGTCGCCACCGAGATTGGCCGTGACCACGCGGCCGTCGGTGTAGCGGCCATCGGTGAGCTTGACGGTGATATCCGCCGGGAAGCCCGTGGAGGCATCGGTGCCGACCGTACCGCTGGCCGTAAGCTGGCCGCCGGTCGACAGCGACCCGGTGAGCCGGTTGATGCGGGCAACGCCTGCGGCGATACCGACGTCGAGATTGATGTCGTTGATGGCAATGCCCGACTGCGCCATCAAAAGCCGTGAGCCCGATGCACGCACACTGCCGCTGATGACAGGCGATGTGGCGGGGCCGCGCACCTGGACGTTGACGTCGGCTGAGCCGGTCAGTGCCATGCCTTGGGCCGCAAGCGTGCGGGCGAGGAACGAGAACGGCACTGGACCAGCGAAATTGAGATCGAGTGTGACCGGTGCATTGGTGACGACTGTGCCGCCGCCCTTGAGCGCCAGGCCCGATCCGTCGCCGATGGTCGACTGGAAGGTGAGCCGGCCGCCGGCAAAGGTGCCGGTGGAGCCGATATTCATGGGACCGAAGCCGGCCCCCATAGTCTGCGAGGTTGCAGCGCCTGTCACGTCGAGGTCAAAGCCGACAGTCGGGTTCGCAGCAGCACCTGAGACCTTGACCGTACCCGAGATCGAACCGGCAGCGCCGAGACCTGGCGAGAACGAGTTGGCGAGCGATGCCGGCACATTGGCTAGCGTCGCATCGAGATTGAGGGCCGAACCGGCGGTGCCGGAAATGGTTGCGGTGCCGCCGCCGAGGTTCAGCGCCAGACGGTCGAGCGTCGTTGTGCCGCCCGCGATCGAAACCGTGGTCGGCCGGGAGAGCGCCGCGCGGATTCCGCGCATCGTCGCCTCGCCCGAGGCAAGCTCGATGGTCGTCACACCACCCGCCAGCTTGACGCGACCGGCAGCCTTTGCCGGAATGTCGGCCACGGTGGCGCCACCGGAGAAGCCGGTCCACTCGCCGTCGCGCTTGAGGTCGACAGCGACGCCAGAGATGACGGTCTTGCCCGAGGTTACCGACTTGGCCTTGATCGTGCCTGAGATCGCCGGTGCCTTGAGATAGTTCAGGATGTCGGCGTTGATCGCCACGTCATTGGCGGCGAGGTCGCCGCGCTTGAGCGAGCCGGTGGTCGCGTTGACCGTTACCTGGGGGATGTCGCCGCTGCGGGTGAAGTTGATCTTGCCGCGCACGTCACCTTCAGCAGTTTCAAGCGCGAGGGCCGCAAGCGGCCCGATGTCGGGCATGTCGATGGTGATCGTGCCGAGCGGCACGAAACCCTGGTCGAGCACGAGGTCGCCGGAAAGCTTGTTTTGCCCAAGCGACAGCGACAGGCCCTTGATCTCGCGCCTTCCATCGGCCGTGCGCAGCACGGCATTGCCTTGAAGCGGCTGGCCAGCGACATCGCCGGTGAGTGCCACATTGGCTGCCGGATTTGCCGGATCGATCTTGCCGGTTGCCGTTAAATTGAGCCCTGTGATTTCGCGCGCAGCCGCTTCGATGCGGTCGCTGGTGACGGTAAGCGAGACGTCGGGCGCGGTGCGCGCGCCCTTGGCGGTGAGCGCGAAATCGATGGCGCCCTTGGCCTGCTTGGACAGCAGCGAAACGTCGGCGAAGGAACCCTTGAGATCGGCGTCGATCTCACTGCCCTTCACGCGCGCGGTGCCTTGGGCCTTCAACGCGCCTGAGGTGAGTTCGATGGCGTTGGCGGCGAATGCACCTTCCGCGTCACGGCTTGCGGTCGCCGAAAACTGCGTCCGCTCGGCCAACGCAATGCGAACACCAGCCGGCAGTGCGCTGGACAGCACGTCGGCCTTGAGCCCGAGTTCGAGCGCGAGATCGGCCAGGTTCACCTTGGCGTTCATCTGGCCGTTGAGCGCATCCGAGCGGATGGTACCTTCGTCGACGACGATTTGTGTCTTGCTGATCGACCCCGCCATGTCGACGGACACGCGCCCTGCAACCAGTGGTGCCAATGTGGCGACATCAGTCTTGAGTTCTGCCACACCCAGCTTGATCGCCACCGGGCCGCTGCGCCCGGCGATGTCGAAGGCATCCGAATGGGCTGACGCCACGATGTCGCGAAGTTCCGAGTTGCCCGCGATGACCGAGACCAGCGAGGCGCTGAAATCGATGGCCGGGGCCTTGCCATCGCCAAGCGCACGCAGGCTGGCGGCATTGATGGCGACCGTGACCGGCTGGGCGTCGCTGCCGAGGCTGAGCACGATGGGCGCGCTGTTGGCCTTGACGTCGAGCGACAGATCGGCGGCACCTTCAGGGTTGAGCGAACCGGCGGCAGTTGCGGTCAAGGCGCTGCTGGCAATTGTGGCGCGTTCGATGTCGATGCCGCCAGTGGTCGTCCTGGTGCCGGCGACGTCGAAGGTGGTGTTGCCGGCCAAAAGCGGCTTGAGCATCGCTGGAACAAAATCTTCGAAAGCGCCGTCGCCCTTGGCTGAAACAACGTTGCCTTGGTCGGTCAGCTGATGCGTGCCGGAAATGCGGGTGACGACCTTGCCGTCGACGGTAAACGTGCCGTTGCCGCTCCAGTTGGCGGCAGGCCCCTCGCCCGACACGATCAGTTCGACGGCCGGCTGGTTGGGCAGTTTCAGGATGTTGGCGATGATGCCGCCTGCAGGCTCGGCAGCGCGAATATTGAGCGCGATGCGATTGTCGGCGGGCGCAAACRCGATATCGGCATCGACAACGCCTTCCTTGCCGTCGCTGCGCGCGATGTTGAGCTTGGTTTCGATGCCGAGCGGCGAACGGTCGGCGCGCAACATGCCCTTGGCGGCAAGTTCGGCGATGCCGGTGCCAGCGAGCGCTTCGCCCAGCGCGATTTCGGGCAGGTCGATTTGTTTGACGTCAACCGAAACCGGCAGCGAAAAACCGCCGCTGCTGCTCTGCTTCTTGGCGCCGGCGGCAGGCAGCCGCGCGACCTCGATGCGATCAACAGCAACCTTGTCGGCGCGGAAGGTGCGCGAAAACAGCGCCAAGGGCGACCAGTCGACCGAAACGCCGCGCAATGCGAGCCATGCGCCCTGACGGTCTTCGATCACCACATTGTCGAGCCTGAGACTACCCGACCAGATGCCGTTCAACCCGCTCAGCTTGATCTTCTGATCGTCGGTGGAGGCAACTGACGAAATCAGCCCGGCAAGGTTTTCGCGGCCCTTGGACGTCAGCGTGAAGACAGCGGTGGCACCGACCACGAAAGCCAGAACGACTGCTATCGCGATGCGGAGGATGCGCAGGATTTTCTTCAGCATAACCATCGCGATCAGAACGCCTGGCCAACGCCGGCATAGATGCCGTAGCTCGGATCGTCGGGGCCGGGATTGAGCGGCACTGCCACGTCGACGCGCAGCGGGCCGAAGGGCGTGAGGTAGCGGACGCCGATGCCGGCACCCACGCTCACGCTGGAGAAATCGGGGAACTGCTCGGCCGAAACGGTGCCAGCGTCGATGAACGGCACGATGCCGATCTTGTCGTTGAGCGCATAGCGGATCTCGACCGAGCCCTCGGCGTAAGACAGGCCGCCGGTGGGCTGGCCGTTGAGATGCGGGCCGATGCCCTGATAAGCGTAACCGCGCACCGAGCCGCCGCCACCCGCGTAGAAGCGCCGGTCGGCGGGAACTTCTTGCAGGCTGGCGCCAAGGATCGACCCGATCGCGGCGCGCCCCGCGAGCACGAAGCGGTTGTTGGGGCCGAGCCCGTAATAGGTCGATCCCTCGCCCTTGAGCTTGACGAAGGCGTTGCTGTTGAGCGCATCGTAGGTCGGCTCGGCATAAGCGAGCGCGCGAAAACCACGTGTCGGGTTCAACTTGTCGTCGCGGTTGTCATAAGCATATTGGAGCGGCGTCGAGACAAGCAGATAGCGCTGGCCATCGGGATTGAGCGCGTCCTCGATGTCGGAATATTCGACGGCCAGCTCGGCCGACAGCGTCTGCTCCTTGGTCAGCTCATACGAGACGCCCGCATTGCCTTTGATCGAAAAGATGTCATAGGCGTCAGGATGTTCGTAGGACACCTTGGCACTGGAAAAGAACTTCGAGGCTGGCCCGATGACGCCTGGCTTTTCGAACATGATGCCGGCATTGTAGTTGAGCTTGTTGAGCTCCATCGTGTCGCCGATGCGGCCGATCGAGCCGCCTATCCGCAGCTTTTCGGCATGCCCAAACAGGTTGCGGTGGCCCCAATAGCCCTCGACGCCGAAACCTTCGGTGGTGGAGTAGCTGGCGCCGGCGCCGAAATAACGCATCTTGCGTTCGCTGACGCGGACGCCGATGGGGATCTCGCCGGTAGGATCGAGCGCAAGCGCCTCGTTGATCGACACCGAGCTGAACACGTCGAGCGCCAAAAGCCTGCTGCGCGCGTCGTCGATCTCCTTGGGCGAATAGCGGCGGCCGCGTTCCAGCCCGGTCATGTAGACGGTGAAGTCGCGGTCCACGGCCTCGGTGCCTTCGACCGTCGTTGCGCCATAACCCGCGATCGGGCCAGCGGCGACGTCTAGGGTGACGTCGAGCGTAGTGGTGGCATGGTCGGCGACGATGGTGCGGTTCGTCACCTTGGCGAGCGGCCTGCCCTCTTCCTTGAGCGCGCGCACGATTTGGGCTTCCGCCTTCAAGATCGCATCCGAGCTGGCATTGCCGCCAGCGATCAGGCCGAAATCGGCGCCCCTGATATTGGCGGCGTCACCCTTGAGCACGACGTCGCCGAGCGTGAACATCGACCCGGGCTGGATGGTGACCGTCACCGGGATCGGCTGCGGGCCATTGA
>NZ_JBFUKO010000212.1:0-8149 GCF_056400805.1 Aminobacter sp. P4_H6_2 | reverse complement strand
GCCTCGCCACGCGCTTCGTTCAAAACAGCCATTCGCATTCGGTGCAAAAAGGCACGCTGCGCGGCATGCATTTCCAGATTGCGCCGCACGCCGAGGTGAAGCTGGTTTCCTGCATCCAGGGGGCTATCTACGATGTCATCATCGACATGCGACCCACCTCGTCCACCCACTTCAAATGGGTAGGCTACGAGCTGACGCCCGCAAACCGGCGGCAGGTCTATGTTCCGGCCGGGTTCGCCCACGGCTTTCAGACGCTGAGCGACGATGCGGTGGTGTCCTACATGATTTCCGAGTTCTATATGCCGCTGGCTTCGGTGGGCGTCAGATATGACGACCCAGCCTTTGGCATCCAATGGCCKTCAGCTCCTACCGCGATGTCCGAGAGGGATTGCAACTGGCCACTGCTGACAGGGCGTCTATATGGCTAGACTTCAGCCAGAAGGCCGTGAACGCGCAGCAACTCAGCGGCGCCCGCTATTTCCTTGAACGACAATCCTGACCGCTCAGCCATGCCGAGCAACGACTGCTGGCCGTCGGCAAGGTTCAGCACCCAAAGCAGGCTCATCGAACTCAGCCCGGTCGACTTGTCGCCGCCAAGTGCCGCGTAAAGGCCTCGGCGCCCGAGCTGGGGCTCTCCCTTCGGATTCAGACTGACCGGCGTCCAGTCACCTTCGACGATCTCTATGACGTCCATGATGATGCGCCAGGATTCCGCCAGATGGGCGGGCTTGATGAAGTCGAGATTGTCGGCCGAGGTGTGATATTCGGGGAATGTGCCAAAGGCACTGCGCTGGAACAAGCCTACGGGCAGGTTGAAGCCGGGAGAGCAGAACTGCCGCTCGTCATAACCGTAAGGTGAAAAGTCGAGCAGCGTTGCCTTCTCGTGGCGATGGCCGAGCACATGCGCCATGGCCCGATCAATGAAGGCGTTGCCACGGCGGCTGCGCTTGTAGGTTGGGCCGCCGCCGTCACCGACGCAGGACACGACCAGGCCATGGTCGATGTGCTGCGTCACGTCCTCGTTGCGCGACAGCCAGGCAAGCGAACCGATAGTGCCCGGCGCAAACAGGRACCGGTAGCTGTAGCGCGTCTTGCGCGAGCGAAGCTGGCTAGCGAGGCAGGCAAGCAGTGCCAGGCCGGAACAATTGTCGTTGGCGAGCGACGGATGGCATATATGGGCGGACAGCAGGAATTCCCGGTCACTTTCTCCACGATGCAGATATTCGCCATAGGTGAGGCTGCCGTCTTTGAACTCGGTATCGATCTCCACCTGGTAGTCTCCGTCGGGCAGTTCGACCAGACGGTTGTGGGGCATGCAAAACCCCCAGTTCTCGGCATAGTAGGAGGTGCGGTAGGGGATCAGCTCTGGCTGGTCGGGAAGCGTATGGACGTGACGCTTCAGCTCCTCCAGCGAGACCGTTCCGCGAAACGGCATGCTGTAGTTCAACACGTGCAGGTTGTGATCGGCGAAGTCGACGATGGTGGCGCCATCCATGCCCTTGATCGTCGCGCTGCGAATGTTCCATTCCCTAGGGATGGTCCAGTCGAACGCCTGCGTGCCGGTCGCGACCTCGTGCACGTCAAGCGGCACGGTTTCATCCAGGATCGCCAGGGTTTCACGCACGCCRTCTCCGGTAATGCTTCGGCAAAACGGATAGAGCCTTTCGGCCAGCGCGTAGATTGCCTCGCCAACCTTGTCGGTGGGCAAGCCGGAGACGGCGGAACTGGAATGTTCCATGGTTGGACGGACCTACTCGGCTGCTATCGACCCGGCCGGCGTTTTCGCGGCGGTCAGCAGCCGCATATTGTTGTCGATCAGCCCGTTGGCGATGAGGTGCTTGATGTGGCCGATGCGCTGGAAACGCGGGCCCTCGAACTCTTCGAGTGTCAAATGAGCGCTAGAGTAGGCGGCAAAGAGCTGCTCAGCTCCCGCTCGCGCGTCCCACTGCGGCTTGAAGGCCGGCAGCACACGGGCGATCTTTTCGAAGCTGACCTGGTAGGAACGCTTGTCCGGCCCGGCGTCTGCCGCGAACTCCAGTCGGCAACCGGGCACCACTTCGGCGACAATCGCTGCGATGTCGCGGATGCGGTAATTGTGCCTGGTCTGGCCGACATTGAACGCTTCGTTGTGGACGATCTCGCGCGGGGCTTCGAGGCCTGCGATGAAGGCGCGGGAAATATCCTCGATATGCACGATCKGCCGCCACGGGCTGCCGTCGGATTTGAGCAGGATGACGCCCTCGGTGACCGCCCAGGCGACCAGATTGTTGAGCACGATGTCGAAGCGTAGCCGCGGCGAGAGTCCGTAGGCTGTCGCTGGACGGAAGTAGGTCGGCGAGAAGCTGGCGTCCGCCAGTTTGGAAATATCGCGCTCCGACATGACCTTCGACCAGCCATAAGGCGTTACCGGATTGAGCTCGCCGGTTTCATCGACAAGGCCATCGCCAGCCAAGCCGTAATTGCTGCATGACGAGGCATAGAGAAAGCGGCTGACGCCGGCGGCCTTGGCCGCGTGCGCGAACCTAACGCTGGCCCTGTGGTTGATGTCGTAGGTCAGGTCGGGATCGAGATTGCCCAGCGGATCGTTTGAAAGTGCCGCGAGGTGGATGACCGCATCAAAGTCCTCGAGATCGTCGGCTTCGACGTCACGAATATMCTTGGCGATCGACGGCACGGGGGCAGGGGTGCCACCTGGGGCATAAGTGCAGCGCTGGTAAAGATCGCTGTCATAGCCGGTGACGGTGTGGCCTGCCTCAAGCAGCATCGGCACCATGACCGAGCCGATGTAGCCTTGATGGCCTGTTACCAGAACTTTCATCACGTCCCTCGTCTTTGTTGTCGAAAATGCTTGCGCCAATGCACCGGCCCAGGCGTTGGTTACGCCAGGCGGGCAATGACGCGGTTGAGATCGTTTTCCTGCGGCTGGTTGAAGGCCCTGAACACCTGCTGCGAGGGCCGCCCAACAAGATGCCTTTCGACGCCGTCTTCCATGGCCCGGGCGTAGACCGCCAAAGCGCCATCCATTGCCTCAATGGTCTCGGCGATTGCCGCATCATCATGCATGTAGCCGAGCACCAGCGATGGCATGAGTACGCCGCGCTTGATCGTCTCTTGCAGAAACAGCGAGCGAAACGCCTGCGATGGCTGCCTTTGCTGGTCGAGCGTCTGGTAGGCAAGGCAGCTCGGACGGCCGACGGCCTTGACGAAATCGCTCAGGCCATACCGCTTCGCGGCTTGCTCGAAGCCGTCCCTGAGTATCCGGCCCTGCCGGTACAGGTGCTCGATCACCGGTTCATTTTGGTAGATCCTCAGCGTCGCGATTGCCGCGGCAAGCGCGTGCGTTTCAGCACCGTGCGTGGTCGACAGCAGGAAGACGCGCGGACGGTCGGTGTGGTCCAGCCCACCGAGGCGCATATATTCGCGTTTTCCCGCGAGTGCCGAGACTGAGAACCCGTTTGCCATGGCCTTGCCGAAACATGACAGGTCAGGCTCGATGCCATATTCGGCCTGCGCGCCACCAGCATTCCAGCGGAAGCCGGTGATCATCTCGTCAAGGATGAGCAGCGCGCCGTTTTCGCGGCAAAGCCGGTGGACCTCGTGCAGGTAGTTGCTCTGTGGCTCTTCCGTGCGGGCAGCTTCGAGTATGACCGCCGCGATCTTGCCCTTGTTGTTCGCGAACAATCGCTTGACGCTTGCGACGTCGTTGTAGCGGAAGGTGACAGTGAGCTGCCGCACGGCTTTCGGTATGCCGGCATTCATCGGGGTTGTGCCGATGAACCAGTCGTCAGTCGAAAAGAACGGTTGGTCGGCGCAGCAGGCGACCAGATCGCGGCCGGTGTAGGCGCGCGCCAGGCGGACGGCGCCAGAGGTTGCGTCCGATCCGTCCTTGCAGAATTTCACCATTTCGGCTGCTGGAAAGAGATCGAGGAATGCTTCTGCGCATTCAACCTCGATCCGTGCGGGGCGGGTATAATTACTACCGTCGCGCAACGCTCTTTCGACGGCGTGCAGCACGGTAGGATAGGCGTGGCCAAGCCCTACCGCGCGGTTGCCCATGCCGTATTCAATGTACTTGTTGCCGTCGACATCCCAGACATGGCAGCCGGAGCCGCGTTCAATGAAGCCGGGTGCCAGGAGCGGATACTGGTCGTCGCCCTTGGCATAGGTGTGGCTGCCGCCCGGTATCAGCTGGTGGGCGCGTTGCCGCAGCCTGCCTGATTTTTCGAAGCGTCGGAAATGCTCGGTCATAACGGCCATCCGGTTGCATGCGTCGATGCCTGGAAGTGTACATTTTCGCCAGCAGACCGAGCGTTCCCAATAAGACGACCGCTTATCGTCCATTGGGGGTAGGCTGCTCAGACGGGTATGAGGGGCGCAGCCACATGGCCACGCCAATCGTGGACTGGCATGGGCAATCGCAGCCAAAAGGCAGCGCTGTCGATCCGCGTTCTAAGAAAAGCCGCCCGCAAGGCTGTCGTGCCTTGCGGGGCGATCATGTCGGCTGCTCGCCGAGAGCTATACGTCGCCGGGAAACAGGTCGTTGAGCTTGTAGGCAACTTCGGTACGGTTGGTCGCCTTCAGCTTTTTCATGATGTTGCGAATATGCACCTTCACCGTGCTTTCGCGCAGCTTGAGTTCATAGGCGATGATCTTGTTGGCTTTGCCGCGGCGCAACGCCTGAACCACTTCGACCTGGCGAAGTGTGAACATTCCGGCTAGCGGACGCGCCTCCTGGCCGCTCGAGTCGATAAGGTGGCGGATGGCAAGCAGGCTGCTTGCAGGGACGAAGATCCCCCCCGCAATCGCAAGGCCGATCGCTTCCACGCAGATGTCGACCCCGACGGTGGTCGGGATGTAGCCGCGCGCGCCGCACTCCAGCGCTTTCATGATCTGCTTGAGCTCGTCGTTGTCGGCCAGAATAACGACCGGAACCGACTTGAATTCGGCGGTGAGCCGCGAAATCCCAGCGGCGACATCGGCGTCTGTTATTCTCTTCCCGCCAAGATTGAGAAGGATAGCTGCCAGCGAAGGATGTAGATCCTTTTGCTTTCGCCACTCTTCGATCGACGCCAGCGCGGAAACTTCCAAGCCAAGGTCATGATAGACCAAGGCCCTGGCGAGACATTCGCGATCAAGCGCTCTGTTGTCGATGATAAGAAGACGATCGAGGGGATGTTGATCGACATCAACTAATGGCCGCGAAACGTCCGCATTGCTTCTAGCAGTGGGTAAAGTTGAACTCTTCCCATGCTCTCCGTAATAGGATTCCATAGAAGTACCCGCCCTTTCCGTACAATGATCGCAATTGTTAGCGATCTGCACACCCCATTTGAAACTGCTTCCACTACGCCTTTCATTTCTGGTGTAACTTCAGGCGCTTACATTTACGCATCGCGCCTTTTGATTGCTCACTTTCACCCATATGAGCGAGCAATGTGTTACGATAACTCAACTAATTCTTTTTTCATTAACATAGGTTAATATAACCTAAGGTGGTGTTGCCTCATCCAATTGACGCATTTGCGTGTGCCCGGCGGCGAGGCTCGGCAACCTGGTTCGCTTGAATGGTGGAGCCTTCAAAGGGCAGTAGGTCGCAGCGTCGACAGCGGTCGCCGTGTGGTGGTTTTCTGCGGCGCGGCAGGCCAGTTGTATTGCAGGTAGGCGCTGTCGAAACTGGCCAACTTGGACAGCTTGGCGCGATTGAGGAACTCGACGGCGCCTGCCCGGAACGAAACCAGTTCTCTTTCGCGCAACTCACGCAACGTCCGATTGACATGAATCTGCGTCAGTCCGAGTACATCGGCCAGGTCGTGTTGCGTCAGAGGGCAATCGTAACCATGGTCTCCTGCGCCAAGCCTTATGCCCAATTCAAGGAGGTAGTGAGCTGTCCGTTCCAGGGCGCTGCGCCGGCAGACGCTGGTCAATCGTTCGACAGCGATCGCATGCTGGCGTGCGGCGATCCGCGCAAACAGCGACCCCAGCGTCGCGTTCTGGTCGAGTGCTCTCCTGAACGCTTGTCCCGGAATCTCAAACAACTCAACTTCGGAGACGCAAACAACGGAATTGATGCCTCCGCCATCAAATGAAGGGAAGCCAAGGATGTCACCTTTGAGCGGAGTGTCGATGATCTGCCGGCTGCCGTTGGAAAGGTGGCGGGAAACGCAAGGCCAACCGGAAGCGACGATGAAAATCCGTGTATTGGCGTCCCCCTGACGGCTAACAACGGCGCCTGCAGGGTATGTTTTCGGAGTCGCTTCCAGGAAATCCGCTTTCCTGTCTTCTGTATTGATTGTCACCCCTATTGGAGGCGACTGTATGAAATTGAGTAGCGTATGGTCAAACATCGTAGTTGCTATGAATGTATGACATGGATGCTGATGTTCTCCGACGTCTATAAGCGTCGCGACTTGAGTCCCCAAAGTTCACAGCATGCTTGTGGCGTATTTGGCATCTGTCCCGCAAATTGACCTTTTAGATGCTTAGTGCCCAGAGGCGCATCTGATATCATACGCTAGAAGATGTCCATGGGTCTTATGGATGGCCCCCCGTCTACCTCCAATGCGCAATTGACCGTCTAGGCCCACAAGCTGGAAACTCACCTGGCCTGCGTGGCGACACACAACAACAACACGCGGTCTGCTCGTGGTCTTGCACGCGACAGGATAGGGGAGCCGTTAACCCAGCCCCACCGCCCAGCGGCTCTCCTATCGTCGCCTTTGCGCATGGCAGTTGCCAGCAGCAAGGCGCGACAAGCCACTTCACTCAGCCATCATGAGTATCGCCGAGCCCGGGCAGGTCAGAGCTGCAAAGAGAACGCCGCTATGCGGTGCCCTGCGGCCTGGCGCGCCGCAAGTCGAAGCCTGAATTGTCCGCATTGCCGTCGAAGGCTGCAATCAGGCGCCGCGCGGCAATGCTCGCAATGTGCGTGCGCGGCAGCTTGGCTTCTATCCGGCGAGCGGATTCATAAACTTCCAAAAGAATTGCGTATTGCTTGGGGSCCAGCACATCGTGATCGACCAAGTCGCACATGTGTTATCCTCCTTACGCGGGGGCACCACGCATCCGCCCGGCGCCACGATGCCCCTTGAACCACAACGCTAGCAGATCGTTGCACAATATGTAAGCAACGTGGAGGTGTAACCGCTCGGCGCGGTCGCAACGCCATCGCCTTTGTCCTTTTTACATGGGCTGCGGTGCTTGCGCGCTTTGTTGGGAGCCGTCGTGATTACGCCGCAGCAATATCCCGCGTAAGTCAGAGGAAGTAGGTGAACCTCCTTACGCTAGATGTCGGTAGTTCTTTCGGCGGTCTTTATGGCGGCAGTGTCAGGGACGGCGTGTAATCCTGGCTTTGTGCGCATTCGCAAACTGCGACGGTATCCCAAAATTCGGGCGTAGGCAGACCAATTTCCGCCCAGTGGCCGCTCGATGAGCTGATGTGTGAGGAAGCCGACAAAAACCGCAGCAACGATCGTAAGCGGAGCCATCAGCGCCCTTGCGAATGTACTCAGGTCGAAACGATCGACGCTGGCAATGACGACTGCCACAAAGAGATAGTGGGACAGGTAGATCGAATAACTGGCATCGCCCGCACGGCGCATCAATTTTGTGCCCAACCTCACACCGGATCGGTCGAGCCCCGCCGCTGCAGYCACCAMAAGTGCGGATGGAATGCCGAACCTGAGAACGGTGTCGGTCGGCGGCAAAACCGGGCCATCGCCAAAGGTCGTGAATGCACCGCCCAGCAAAAACCAACATGTTCCCAACACCAGCAAGATCCAGCACAGCGCAGGGGGAACCCGTCTCGCGGATACCAAAAAAAAGGCGATCGCCATGCCAAAGGCGAAGTTGAGTATGATCGGCCTTGTATAAAAGAAGGCTGCCACGCCTTGATTGGCCGGGCTGTCGATCAACACCCCTGCAATCGCTAGGCCCACGAGGATCGCAGCGACTGCGTAAAACCTGATCCTTTTCCCCAGGAGCAGCGAAAAGGCGAAAATGAAATAGAAGAATATTTCGAAATTGAGGGTCCACCCCAGATAATATGTCGGATAAATTCTGCCGTCCGTCTTTTCAAAAGGAATGAAAAATAACGACTTCAGAAGATGATGTATTTCGGGTAATGTGCTGTTAAAAGCGCTCGGCACAAGGA
>NZ_JBFUKO010000211.1:0-8182 GCF_056400805.1 Aminobacter sp. P4_H6_2 | reverse complement strand
GGCCAAGAACGCCCGAGACGACCGCAAGGCTTGCCTGCATGGTGAAGCCGGCGGCATAGCTGGGCTTCCACTGCGCGAGCAGATTTTTGTCGTCGAGGCCAAGCCGTGCGGGCTGTTCGGCGAAATTGATGTAGAATGCGGCACCCGCAAAGGCAGCTGAGAGAACCAGGGCAATTTGACCGGCAAACATTGCGCATCTCCGCTGGAATTCCACGCATAACATATCGGCGCGAGGCCGGCGCTTGCCACTGCTCGGTCGGGCAAGTTGCGACCTGGCCTTTTTCAATGATTCGCTTGCAGGCGCCGCAGGCAGGCTCTAGCCTTCGCCTGAACAAAGGAAACGCAAATGATGTCGGGCCTCAAGGCTGGGTTTACGCTCGATTCGCGTCTCGACGCCGACAGCGAACCGCTGATGTGGCTCGGCCTTTGCGAATTGCGCGTGATGAACGACCAGCGCTGGCCCTGGCTGGTGCTGGTGCCACAGCGCCCTGGCGTCGAGGAAATCCATGACCTGACCCCGCTCGACCAGGCGATGCTGACGTTTGAGAGCAACATGGTGGCGCATGCGCTGAAGCGCACGACTGGATGCGGCAAGATCAACAGCGGCGCGCTCGGCAACATCGTGCGCCAGCTGCATTTCCACGTCGTCGCCCGCTCCGAGGGCGATCCCGGCTGGCCCGGCCCGGTCTGGGGCCACGGTGTGCGCGAGCCTTATCGCCGCGACGACCTCCACCGGTTTGCCGAGCGCATCAAGACCGCTCTATAAAGCGGGCACCAATCCAGACCGAGTTTCAGATGCCTTTCAGCCTGTTTAACGCACCGACGCGTGAAGCCAGCCATTTCCTTGGCTTCGCGGGAAACATCATCGACCGCCAATCGGAAAAGCGCAGCGACGACTCCGCCAAATTGGCGCTGGCCGAACCCGACGCCCGGATGCTGCTGATCGCCTCCGGACGACTGGTCCTGGACTTCACCAATGGTCCGGCCAACCCTTATTTCAACCTCGCGGCGGTGCAAGCGCTCGGCGCGCAAACCAGCGACGCGATCCTGCTTGGCCGAACCGATGGCGCAGCCACACTCGCGGTGCCTGTTACCGTCGAGCCGGAAAGCCTGCCCGACCATCTGAAAGCCATCGACTTCCGTTCGATCCTGGCGCAGGGCATTGTCGACAACGCCGGGCTGGGCGCACTGGCGCAAGGGGCGGCCCTGCTCGCCTGGCACGCCAGCCATCGTTTCTGCGGCCGCTGCGGCGCGCCAACCGACATGCGCGCCGGCGGATACAAGCGGCTGTGCACGGCTTGTGGCACTGAACATTTTCCGCGCACCGACCCGGTGGCCATCATGCTGACGGTCTCCGGCGACAAGTGCCTGATGGGGCGAGGCCGCCATTTCGCGCCGGGCGTTTATTCGGCGCTCGCCGGCTTCATCGAGCCGGGCGAAACCATCGAAGCCGCCGTGCGGCGCGAAACACTCGAGGAATCGGGCATCCGCCTTGGCCGTGTCGTCTACCACTCGAGCCAGCCCTGGCCGTTCCCCTACTCGCTGATGATCGGCTGCTACGGCGAGGCGCTCAACGAAGACATCTCGGCCGATTCCGACGAGCTGGAAGACTGCCGATGGTTCTCCCGCGCGGAAGTCCTTCAGATGCTCAACGGCACGCACGCGCGCGAACTCAGGGTGCCGCCGAGCCATGCCATCGCCCATCAGCTCATCCGCACCTGGGCGGAAAACGACTGACGATACCTGACCAAAGTCCGATAAATCTTGCCTTCCGCAGATCCCTGACTATAGTCAGGCAATGGACAAATCTCTGCAAATCGCCCAGATGCGCAGTTTCAACCGCGCTGTGACCCGCCGAATAGGTGTTCTGGAAGACAGTTATCTCAGACGCGGGCGCCCGCTCGGCGAGGCTCGGCTCATTTTCGAAATCGGACCCGACGGCGCGGGGCTTGGCGCCCTCCGCTCCCGGCTTGGGCTGGATTCAGGCTACCTCAGCCGCATGCTGCGTTCGCTTGAGGCACAGGGCCTCGTCTTAGTCGGCAAGCTCGACGGCGACGCCCGCAGCCGCCACGCGACGCTGACCGACAAAGGCCTCGCCGAGCACGCAGCCTACGACGCCCTGTCGGACGACCTGGCGAACTCCATTCTTGAGCCGCTTTCGGAGACGGCGCGAGATCGCCTGGTCGCCGCGACGGCAGAGGTCGAGCGCCTGCTTGCCGCAGCATCGATCACGGTCGATGAGGAGCCCCCCAACACCGCCGAAGCACGGCAATGCCTGGCTCACTATTTCGACGAACTCGCCGCGCGTTTCGAAAACGGATTCGACCAGTCCAGGGGAAACACGACCACGGAGGACGAATTCGTCGCTCCACGTGGCAGTTTCGTGATCGCCCGCCTCGACGGAAGCCCCGTTGGGTGCGCGGCGCTACGCATGGTCGATGCCACCACAGCCGAGATCAAGCGGATGTGGGTCGCACCCTCGGCGCGCGGGCTCGGCGTTGCCCGCCGCATTCTGCACAAGCTTGAGGCGATGGCGCCGGGTTTCGGCGCAAAGACCGTATGCCTCGACACCAACCGCGCGCTCAAGGAGGCGCAGTCTCTCTACAGGCGTGAAGGGTACAGGGAAGTCGGCCGCTTCAACGACAATCCCTACGCCGACCACTGGTTCGAGAAACGCCTGTAGAAGCGGTTCCGGCGGGTACGCCGGAACCGAGCGCACTCTTAAGCGTCGCCGTTGTTTTGCGTGCCGCGGAACTCGTTGGCCTCGTAAACACCGAGAATGCGCACTTCACGGGTGAAGAAGCGCAGCTCCTCCAGTGCGAGCGCCACCAGCCGGTCGTCGGGATGGCCTTCGATGTCGGAATAGAACTGGGTCGCGGTGAATTYGCCGCCGAGCTGATAGCTCTCCAGCTTGGTCATATTGACGCCGTTGGTGGCGAAGCCGCCCATCGCCTTGTAAAGCGCTGCCGGCACGTTGCGGACACGGAAGACGAAGGTGGTCATCATCTTGGTGTCGGGGTTGATGCGCTCGGCCCAGCTTTTGCCCTTCGACAAAACAACGAAGCGGGTGATGTTGTTTTCGGTGTCCTCGACGTTCTCTTCGAGGATGTCGAGACCGTAGAGCGAGGACGCCAGGCGCGGCGCAAGTGCGGCCATCGTCCGGTCCTTGACCTCTGCGACAAACTTGGCAGCTCCAGCGGTGTCGCCGGCTACCACCGGCTTCCAGCTGTTCTTGCGGATGTATTTGCGGCACTGGCCGAGCGCATGGATATGGCTGTGCACGGTCTTGATCTCGGAGCGCTTGACGCCCGGCAGCACCATCAGCTGGAAATGGATCGGCAGGAAATATTCGCCGACGATGTGCAGCTTGGATTCCGGCAACAGGTGATGGATGTCGGCGACGCGACCGGCGATGGTGTTTTCGATCGGGATCATCGCCAGGGCGGCCTTGCCAGTCTCGACCGCATTAAATGCGTCCTCAAAGGTCGGGCACGGCAACGGCTCCATATCGGGATAGACGTTGCGGCAGGCGGTGTCGGAATTGGCACCCTGCTCGCCCTGGAAGGCAATCTTGTTGGTCGTGGTCGGCATGGCTGGCCTGTCTTTGTCTATTTCGAGAGAAGTTCGCGAGCGCGTTCGAGATGTTCGGGCGTGTCAACGCCCAGCGGCACCGTATCGACGATTTCGACGTCGATGCGCATGCCGGCTTCCAGCGCCCGCAGCTGTTCGAGCCGCTCGCGCTTTTCGAGCGGCGACGGGCCAAGCCCGACAAAGCGTTCAAGCGCAGCACGGCGATAAACATAAAGCCCGACATGATGATAGAGCGGGCCTTCGCCCCAAGGTGCCGTCGCGCGGGTAAAATAAAGCGCCCTCAGCCGCTGCACAGACAGCGGCGAGCCGATGATCTTGGGGACGTTCGGGTCGACTTTTTCTTCCTGTCGGGTGATCTCGACGCCAAGCGTGGAAATGTCGACCGCCGCATCTTCCAGCGGCCGCAACGCGGCTTGAATGATCGCCGGATCGATGGTCGGCAGGTCGCCCTGGACATTGACCACAATCTCGACCTCGCCCCTGGGATCGAGCTTGGTCAAGGCCTCGAAGATACGATCCGAACCCGACTCATGGTCACTGCGTGTCATCACCGCCTCGAAGCCATGCGCCCGCACGGCATCCGCCACCGCATCCGTGTCGGTCGCCACCACGACGCGGCCCAGCCCGCTTTCGGAAGCGCGCGCTGCGACATGGACGATCATCGGACGGCCGGCGATATCGGCCAAAGGCTTGCCCGGCAAGCGCGTCGAGGCCATACGGGCGGGGATCAGGACAAGGGTGGACATGGCTGCGCGGCTGCTTCTAAATGGCTTTGGAAAGTGTCAAAACGTCTCACTGGAAGCGCCCTTATAGGTGTTGCAACCGGCAAGCAAAAGACCTAGTTTCCGCGCGATTTGACCCGGTCCGCCGGGCGTTAGACTTTACCGACAAACGGCAGCGGTCGCAGAGGATGGCGATCGACCGGATAAGGGAGCCAGGGGCGTATGGACTCATTCGAAATGAACAAGGTACTTGGCGGCCTGCTGGGTACTGCCTTTGTGGTGTTCTCCATCTCGCTCGTGTCGGACGCGATCTTCGCATCGCCCGTCCCGGAAAAGCCGGGCTTCGCCATCGAAGCGGCTGAAGAAGGTGGCGCGGCTGCCGGTGGCGGCGAAGCCGCACCTGCCGCAGTGCCGATCGCTCAGTTGCTCGCCAGCGCCAATGCCGAAGCTGGTGCTGCCGTGTTCAAGAAGTGCACCGCCTGCCATTCCATCGAAAAGGGCGGCCCCAACAAGGTCGGTCCAGATCTCTGGGGCGTCGTGAACCGTCCAATGGCCTCGCATGAAGGCTTCGCCTATTCCGGCGCGATGAAGGAGTTCTCGCAGGGCAGCAAGGTCGTGTGGGATTTCGAACACCTCAATCACTTCCTGACGTCGCCTAAGGGCTACATCAAGGGCACAGCGATGGGCTTTGCCGGCATCAAGAAGGATGACGAGCGCGCCAACCTGATCGCCTATCTGAATTCGCAGTCGGACAGCCCGGCGCCGCTACCTGCAGCAGACGCTGCTCCCGCGGCACAGCCCGCAGCTGCTCCGGCTGGCGCTGCTCCTGCTGCTGCTCCTGCCGCTCCCGCAGGTGCTGCCCCGGCCGCCCCGGCAGAAGGTGCCGCGCCGGCTCCGGCCGCTCACTAACAAATTTGTCATTTTCGCATCTTGAAAAAGCCGGGTTTAGCCCGGCTTTTTTGTTGCCTGGCGCAAACATGCGACGACAATCGTCTTACGTGTGGTTTCCATGCGCGGCGAATGAATTAGAGTGTCCGCGAATACCGGGCCAAGGGGATATTCATGAAGGCTTGCCTGAGCAGGATTTTTGCAGCCGCCGGCATCGCAGCGGCTCTTCTATCGGGCACCTGGCTGCCTGCAACGGCCCAGGACGCCGGAGAATGGCACACGACCTCGTCGCTGATCGGCACCTCGAAATATGGCGAAGATTTCAAGCAATACGACTACGTCAATCCGAACGCGCCCAAGGGCGGCATACTGAATTCGACGACGTTCGGCACTTTCGATAGCTTCAACCCATTCATCGTCAACGGCACGCCTGCGGCCGGCTTCACCTACTTCGGGGGCCTGCTCTACGACACGCTGATGCAGCAGGCGACCGACGAGTCGAGCACCAGCCATCCGCTGATCGCCGATGCCTACAAATATCCGGCCGATTACTCTTCAGCGACATATCGGATCGATGCCCGCGCAAAATGGCATGACGGCAAGCCGATCACGGCGGAAGACGTCGTCTGGTCGCTCAACACATTGAAGCAAATCAACCCGCTCTACGGCAAATACTTCGCCAATGTGACCGAGGCAGTGGCCTTGTCCGACCGCGAGGTCGAGTTCCGCTTCAACCAGAAGGGCAATCGCGAACTGCCCCACATCATCGGTGACCTTGCCGTGCTGCCGAAGCATTGGTGGGAGGGCACCGACGCTTCCGGCAAAAAGCGCGACATCACCAAGGGCACGCTGGAGCCGCCGCTCGGCTCGGGCGCCTACAAGATCGAGAGCTTCAAGCCCGGTGCCGAGATCGTCTGGGCGCGTGTGCCCRATTATTGGGCGGCTGATGTGGCGGTCAATGTCGGGCGCAACAATTTTGACAAGCGCCGCTACATCTATTTCATGGACCAGGACGCCGAATGGCAAGCCTTCACCAAGGGTGGATTTGAAGACATCCGCCTTGAAAACCGCTCGCAGCGCTGGGCCACCGGTTACAATTTCCCGGCCTTCACGGCCGGCGATGTCATCAAGAAGGAATTCGACAAGACGTCAGGCGCGCCGATGCAGGGTTTCGTGCTCAACACGCGTCGCCCGCAATTCCAGGATCGCCGCGTGCGCGAAGCACTTACCAAGGCTTTCGATTTCGAAAGCATGAACCGCACACTGTTTTACGATTCCTACGTGCGCACCGACAGCTACTTCAAGGGCGGCGACCTGGCATCCAGCGGCGTGCCGCAGGGCAAGGAGCTCGAAATCCTCGAAAAATATCGCGACAAGCTGCCGCCTGAGCTGTTCACGACACCGTTCAAGCTCCCTGTCTACGACACACCGCAATCGTTCCGCGAAAACCTGCGCTCGGCTTCGCAACTGTTCAAGGAAGCGGGTTGGGTCAATCGCGGCGGCAAGCTTGTCAGCGAAAAAACCGGCGAGCAATTCAAGATCGAATTCCTCGGCAACGACCCTACCGACGAGCGCGTCACCGCACCTTTCATCGACAATCTGCGCAAGCTCGGCATCGACGCCACGCTCAGGATCGTCGACGTCAGCCAGTATGTGAGCCGCGTCAATCAGTTCGACTACGACGTGATGACCACGGTCATTGCCCAGACGCAGTCGCCCGGCAACGAGCAGCGCGATTTCTGGAGTTCGAAGGCCGCCGCTACGCCCGGGTCACGCAACTATGCCGGCATCAAGGACCCTGTGATCGACGAACTGATCGATGGCGTCATCTTCGCCGACAACCGCGAGGATCTCGTCGCCGCCACCCACGCACTCGATCGCGTGCTGCTCTGGAACTACTACATCGTTCCGCAGTGGCATCTGCCGAAGGTGCGAACGGCCTACTGGAACAAGTTCGGCATTCCCGAAAAACAGCCGGCCTATCTCGGCGTCGATCCCGATTCCTGGTGGATCGACAAGGAAAAGGAAGCCGCACTGGCTGCCAAGTACAAGGGAGCCAATTGAGCCCGCGCCTGCCCCGTCGCGATTTCCTGGCACTTGGTGCGGTGGCTGCCGTCGCACCTTTGCTGCCGGGGCGCGTCTTCGCCGCAAGCCCGACCGGCACCGGGCTGCACGGCCTGTCGGCCTTTGGCGACCTCAAATACGGGCCTGACTTCCAGAATTTCGACTATGTGAACCTGGATGCGCCGAAGGGCGGCACCTTCAACTTCTCGCCGAACTACTGGTACTTCAACCAGAGCCCGCTCACCTTCAACACGCTCAACACTTTCGTCGCCCGCGGCGACGCGCCGCCACGCATGGAGCTTTGCTACGATTCGCTGATGGTCCGGGCGATCGACGAACCCGATGCGATCTACGGTCTTCTGGCGCAGTCGGTGACCATTTCCGACGACCGCAACAGGTTCGATTTCGCGCTGAGGCCCGAAGCGCGTTTCAACGACGGCACGCCTTTCACCGCCGAGGACGCGGCCTATGTCTTCAAGCTGTTCAAGAAGGACGGCCACCCCAGCCTGCTTCTGCCGCTCAACCACATRACCGAAGCCATTGCGGTCGATGCTCATACGCTACGGCTCAGCTTCGACGGCAAGCAATCGGACCGCACGATCCTCGACATCGCGACCTATCCGATTCCAGCCAAGGCCTTCTTCGAGGCCAATCCCTTCGACGCCTCCCAAATGAAGGCGCCGCTGGGGTCAGGTCCCTACAAGGTCGGCCGCGTCTCGCCCGGCCAGACGATCGAATATGAGCGGGTGCCCGACTATTGGGGCCGCGACCTGCCGGTCAATCGCGGTTTCTACAATTTCGACCGCATCCGCATCGAGTTCTACCAGGACAGGCAGGCCGCCTTCGAGGCGTTCAAGAAGGGCGATATCGCCTATCGCCAGGAATTCACCGCACGCATCTGGGCCACCGGCTATGAC
>NZ_JBFUKO010000210.1:0-8184 GCF_056400805.1 Aminobacter sp. P4_H6_2 | reverse complement strand
GGCAAGGCGTTTGCCGCGACGCTCGAAAGCGATGGCATCCGTTCCATCGGCCAATTGCAGCGCATGGATCGCGGCGACCTGATGCGCCGCTACGGCACAATGGGCAGCCGGCTCTTCCATCTGTCGCGCGGCCAGGACGACAGGCAGGTTTCGCCCGACCAAGAGGCCAAGAGCGTTTCTGCCGAAACCACCTTCGACAGCGACCTCGCCTCGTCGGCTGACCTTGTGCCGGTGCTGCGGGCACTGTCGGAAAAAGTCTCGGCCCGGCTGAAGAAAGCGAAAATCGCCGGCCGCACGGTCGTGCTCAAACTCAAGACGCAAGACTTCAAGACAAGGACACGCAACCGCCAGCTTGCCGACCCGACACGGCTTGCCGACCGCATCTTCCAGACCGGCATGCAATTGCTGGAGAAAGAGACCGACGGCACCAAATATCGCCTGCTCGGCATTGGCGTCAGCGACCTGTCGGACGACGAACGCGCCGATCCGCCTGATCTTGTCGACACCCAGTCGCGCAAGCGTGCTCTGGCCGAAGGCGCCATGGACGCCTTGCGCAACAAGTTCGGCAGAACTGCCGTCGAGACAGGCTATACGTTCGGCAAGGGCCGAAACGCCCATCCRCCCGAGCCGCTGGAAGAGTAACCACCGCGACCCGATTTAGCCCTGCTCAGGCTGCCTTCTGCACAGAGCTCACGACGCCCATGTTATCAACGACGCATGTATAGCGTTGGCCCGATGCATTGAGTTCGACCTGGTATCTGGTGGCGTCGAGCGTGGACGAGCCTACCGGCAGTACTTTGCTGCTGTCGACGCCGGCCTGTGTTGCCGTTGCGGTGGCACAAGTCAGTTGCAGGTCCGCCGGCGCGGTCTGCACAGTTGTCCGTGCCATGTTCTGCGGCTCGGGTGCGGTGGAGGAGCAGCCTGCGACCGCAAAGCCGATCAGCAAGCCAGTTCCGGCAAGAAAAGCTGTTCGCATGATATCCCCTCATTCGACGTGCTTATTGTTATTAGATGACGGCGCTTACACCCCCTTGTAGAGCGCAGCCCCCTGCATCAGCACCACGACCTTTGCCCCGACCTGGACCTGCGAGTACAGGTCGACGATGTCGTCATTGTTCATGCGGATACAGCCGGACGAAACGTCGAGTCCGATCGTCCAGGGTTCGGGTGTGCCGTGGATGCGGTAGATGGTGTCCTGATCGCCCTGGTAGAGATAAAGCGCACGCGCACCGAGCGGATTGTCGGGACCGCCGGGCATGCCGCCGGCAAATTTCACGGCGTTCGGATCACGCGCCACCATTTCGGCCGGCGGTGTCCAGGTCGGCCATTCGGCCATGCGCCCGACACGCACGATGCCGGCCCAGCCAAAACCATCGCGGCCAACGCCGATGCCGTAGCGCACGGCCTTGAGCCCAGGCAGCACGAGATAGAGGAAGTGCTGGTTGCCGTCGATGATGATCGTTCCCGGCTTCTCAGCGGTGCGGAAGTCGACGACCTGGCGCCGGAAAGCGTCGGGAACCTGGCCATGGGCGGCGTAGTATTGCCGCGCTTTTTTGCGATCGTAGTTGATCCACTTGTGCGTCTTGGGGTCGAATATCTGCGTCTGATCGGCCAGCGCCAGTGTCGTACCCAGTCCGATAGCCACGGAAAGTGCAACGGCCTGACCCAACTTTCCACCTAGACGCGATATGCCTGTCATTGAGCTTGTCCCCGTTTGCCGCTTGTCCGGCCTACTGCAACCATGCCTTGACGCGATCCTCGTGGGTCGCCACCCATTGCTCCGCAAATTTCGCTGGATCCTGCCGTTCGACTTCGATGGCGTAACTCATCGCGGTCACCTCGTCGGCGGTGAAATCAATATTGTCGAGGAACTTGGCGACCTGCGGCAAGCGTTTGGACAGGGACGTTGCATAAGCGACGCTGAAGCTTGACGGCTTCCAGGCCACGGGCGCGTCTGACTTCGACAGCCACATCGGATCGTCCGCCTGCAATACGATGTTCCATTTCGCTGCATCGAAAGGCGGCTCGCTGAGCTGCTTGAGCTGATGAAGTTCGAACACGTGATGCGGGCTGTAACAGTAGAAAACGATCGGCTTGTCCGTCGCAGCCGCTGCGTCGACAGCCGACATGGCCACCTCCTCGGGCATTTCGAGCAGCGTCATGGTGTCGGCATAGCCATAGCTCTTGGCGTGAATGCGCTCGACATCGGTCGACAGCCAACCACGTGCGCCAATCCACATCTCGCCCTTGCCGTCGCCATCGGTGTCGAAGACCTTGGCCTTGGCGGGATCCTTCAAGTCCGCAACGTCGTGAATGCCAAAGTCGTCATAGGTCTTCTGCGTGACGCAAAGCCCTTGGGTCGCCGCCACGTTGCGCGAGCTGAGATGGACGGTTCCGCGTTCGGTGCTGAATCTCTGGATGAGCTGGTCGAAATTCGGTTGCCACACTTCAGGGTAAACATCGACCGCCCCTGAATCCATGCCCGTGAAGGCGATCATCGTCCCCATCTCCTGGACGTCGACCTTGACCTGAAGGGATTTTTCGAGCGCGGCCTTGATGATGTTTGCGGACGCCTGTCCGGAAGGCCAATTGGGCATCGCCACGACCAGATCGGCAGCCGACGCCTGGAGGGCTCCTGCGAAGATCGCAGCTGTAGTGCAGACACCACGCAATAGGGGCTTCATATCGTCCGCCTGCTTCGTTTCCGCTGACAGGCAGGATTTATTCTTATCAAGGCCAAGTCAAGCCGAGTTCCTCGACAATCGGTAGGCGCGAAAAATCGATGGCTTCAGATAGGCTCCCCTTCGATGACGCTGATGCGCGGACCGGCAGCGATCGTTCGCGTCAGCCTGAAGCCGGAGGCGTTGAAGAGTTTCGCAAATTCTTCGGCGGTCCTCTCCTGCCCTCCCGGCGCCACCAGCATATTGAGGTCGGCGAACTTTGCGCCCGCGCCCTCGTTGGGCGGGGCCAACACCGCCTCCAGTACCAGCAGATTTCCGCCTGGCCGCAACGCACGGCGGCAGCTTTTCAGGATTGCGATGGAACGCTCGTCGTCCCAATCATGCAGGACCGATTTCATGAGCTGTACGTCTGCCCCATCGGGTACCGCTGCAAAGAAGTCACCGCCGACAATTTGGCACCGATCCGCGACCGAGGCGGCCTGAAGCGTAGGAAGCGCACCAGCAACCACCTGCGGCTGGTCAAACAGGATGCCTCTTGGAGCAGGATTGCGGGAAAGTATTTCGGCGAGAAGCGCGCCCTGCCCGCCGCCGATATCCATAACGACCTCGAACGGGCTGAAATCATAGGCGGCAAGCACCGCATCGGCCACCAGGCGCGACAACGCGGTCATGGCCCGGTCAAAGATCACCGACTCCTCGGGATGCTCCGCCCGATACTGCCAGACTCCCATGCCGTGCGCGTGATGGAAGGCGTTCTCGCCGGTGCGCACGCTATGCAGCAAGTCGCTCCACGCCTGCCGATAGTAGGATCTCTCGACAAGGCGCGCCCAAGGCGCAACAGATTGCGGCGCATCGGAGCGCAGGCCCGACCCAAGCGCGGTCAGCGAGAAACGACGGTCATCTCCTTCACGCAAGACGCCAACCGAAGCCAATGCGCGCAGCAGCCGGTAAAGCGCCTGTGGATGGGAATGCGTTGCCGCGGCGAGATCGTCGCTGGTACGGCTAGCGTCTTTCAGCTGATCAGCGATGCCCAGTGCTGCTGCAACGCAGATTGCCTGGGACACCTGGTATCCATTGACCATCTGCAGGAGTTGATTGGCGGCGGCATTCTCGTCCATGACGATACTCCTGCTTCAAACATGAGCAAAAGCTAAAGTACCAGCACAGGTTGCTGTCCGCAACGCGCCCTCAATTGGCATCGGCAAAGAACCTTGTTCGACGTGCCGATCCCGCCGCAGCCAGATCCGGAGGCGGGTGCAATGCCGCGGGCAGAGCGTCCGGCGCTATGGCCAAGTCGCGCGACTAGACCAGTTCAACCTCAACAACACCCGGTACGGCCCGCATCGCAGATGCGATCGACGGCGTGATGCGATAGCGATTGGGCAGCTCGATCTCGATCTCGCCTTGCGCCTCGCCCTTGAGCACGATGAAGCTGACCTCGCCCTCGCCGCGCACGGTCAGCTGGTTGGACAGCATGTTCAACGGAGCTGCGTCGCGCACGAAGATGCGCAGGGTCTTTTGCACCCGGCTTGCTTCGTCCTCAAGCGACTGCACGGTCTGGATGCGCAGATTGACACCCTCCGGGCGGTCTTCCGCTGCCACCGTAATGACCACAGACCTGCCTGGCTCAAGCAGGTCGCGATATTGCGCCAGCGCCTCCGAAAACAGCACGGACTCATATTGCCCGGAGACGTCGGAGAACTGGATGACGCCCATCTTGTTGCCGGTCTTGGTCTTGCGCTCCTGCTTGGTCGTGACAGTTCCGGCGAGGCGACCGGCAGTCGCGCCACGCTTCACGGCGGCGGCAAAATCGGTCCAATTCTGGACACGCATTTTTTCGAGCGCCGACTTGTATTCGTCGAGCGGATGCGCCGACAGATAGAAGCCGACGACCTGGAACTCGCGGTGCAGGCGATCGGCCGGCAGCCAGGCATCGGCCTGCGGCAGGTGCAGCACCGGCGCCTGGCCAGAAAAAGCGCTGCCGAAAATGTCGGACTGGCCAAGCGTGGCGTTCTCATGCGCCAGCGAAGCCAGGCCMATCATCCGCTCGATGCCGGCCATCAGCGCTGCGCGCTCATAGCCGAAGCAGTCGAAGGCGCCGGCCATGATCAGGCTTTCAAACACACGCTTGCCGACGATCTTGGGGTCGATGCGCTCGCAGAAATCGGCGAGACTGGCGAAAGGCTTTTCCGTACGCTTGGCAACGATGTGCTGGACCGCGGCCTCACCCACGCCCTTGATGGCGGCGAGAGAGTAGAAGATCTTCTTTTCGCCGACCTCGAAGTCGCGGAAGCTGGTCATGACAGACGGCGGCACGACGTCGATGCCGAGGCGCATGGCGTCCTGGCGGAAGTCGTTTAGCTTGTCCGTGTTGGACATATCGTAGGTCATCGACGCGGCGAGGAACTCGACCGGATAATGCGCCTTGAGATACGCCGTCTGGTAGGAAACGATGGCGTATGCAGCGGCGTGCGACTTGTTGAAGCCGTAGTCGGCGAACTTGGCGAGCAGATCAAAGATGGAATTGGATTGGGGCTTGGAGACGCCTTTTTCCATCGCGCCGGTGACGAAGCGCTCGCGCTGCTTGTCCATCTCGGCGCGGATCTTCTTGCCCATGGCGCGACGTAGAAGATCGGCTTCGCCGAGCGAATAGCCCGACAGCTCCTGCGCGATCTGCATCACCTGTTCCTGGTAAACGATGACCCCTTGGGTCTCCTTCACCAGATGGTCGATCATCGGATGGATCGAGGCGATCTCCTCGTCGCCATGCTTGCGGGCGTTGTAGGTCGGGATGTTCTCCATCGGGCCGGGACGATAGAGCGCCACCAGCGCGATGATGTCTTCGACGCGGTCGGGTTTCATGCCGATCAGCGCCTTGCGCATGCCGGCACTTTCAACCTGGAAGATGCCGACGGTTTCGCCGCGCGACAGCATGGCATAGGTCAGCGGATCGTCGAGCGGGATCAGCGCCAGGTCGATGTCGACACCACGCCGGCTGATGAACTGCAGCGCCTTCTGCAGCACCGTCAGGGTCTTCAGGCCAAGGAAGTCGAASTTCACCAGCCCGGCCTGCTCAACATATTTCATGTTGAACTGGGTGACCGGCATGTCCGAGCGCGGATCGCGGTACATCGGCACCAGTTCGGACAGCGGCCGGTCGCCGATGACGATACCGGCGGCATGGGTCGACGCGTGGCGATAGAGCCCTTCCAGCTTTTGTGCCATGTCGAGCAGCGTCTGGACGATCGGCTCGCGCTCGGCCTCTTCGGCGAAACGCGGTTCGCCCTCGATGGCCTGGCCAAGCGTCACCGGATTGGCCGGGTTCTGCGGCACCATCTTGCACAGCTTGTCGACCTGGCCGTAGGGCATCTGCAGTACACGGCCGACGTCGCGCAGCACGGCGCGCGCCTGCAGCGTTCCAAAGGTGATGATCTGCCCGACCTGCTCGCGGCCATACTTGCCCTGGACGTAGCGGATCACCTCTTCGCGGCGGTCCTGGCAGAAGTCGATGTCGAAGTCGGGCATCGAGACTCGGTCGGGATTGAGGAAGCGCTCGAACAGCAGCGAAAAACGCAAAGGGTCGACGTCGGTGATGGTGAGCGCATAGGCGACCAGCGAACCGGCACCAGAACCACGCCCGGGGCCGACGGGGATGCCTTGCATCTTTCCCCATTTGATGAAGTCGGCAACGATCAGGAAGTAGCCCGGAAACTTCATGCGCTCGATGATGCCGAGCTCGTATTCCAGCCGCTCGGTATATTGCTCTGGTGTGTAGCCTTCGGCCAAGCCCCGCGAGGCGATGCGCATGGCAAGCCCCTGATGGGCCTGCCGCGTCAGCTCCTCAGCCTCGGCTGCAACCGCGGCAGCCGCATCGGCGATGTCGCCACCAGTGAAGCGCGGCAGGATCGGATCGCGGTTCTTGGGATAATAAGAACAGCGGCGGGCAATCTCGATAGTATTGTCGATCGCCTCAGGCAGATCGGCAAAAAGCTCCGCCATCTCCTTCTGTGACTTCAGAAAATTATCGGGCGTCAGCCGTCGGCGATTGTCTTCGGCGACCACCGAACCCTCGGCGATGGCGATGAGCGCGTCATGCGCCTCATAGTCGGCGCGCGCCGGGAAAAATGCCTCGTTGGTGGCCACCAGCGGCAGATAGTGGCGATAGGCAAGCTCGATGGTTGCCGCCTCTACAACGCGGTCATAGCCGGCCAGCCGTTCAAGCTCGACATAGAGCCTGTCGCCGAATAACGCCTTCAGGCTCAGCAGGCGGCTTTCGGCGAGTGCCGCGTGGTCACTCTTGATCGCAGCTCCGATCGGTCCGCGCGGCCCGCCGGTCAGGCAGATGATGCCTTCGGCAGAAGCTGCAAGCCAATCGAGCGTCGCATGGACCGGATCACCGGGCGGCGTCTCCAGATAGAGCCGACTGACCAGCCGCACGAGATTGGCGTAGCCGGTCTCGGTCGCGGCGATCAGCACGACAGGGAACAGGACGAGCGCCTGCTTCCAGCCATGGCTGCGCTGGGTGTCGTCGCCGCCATCTGCAAAGTCGATATCGACCTGGCAACCGATCAGTGGCTGTATGCCGTCCTTGGTTGCCTTCTGGGCGAATTCGAGCGCACCGAACAAATTATTGCTGTCGGTAACGGCGATCGCTGGTGCCGCATCCTTTGCGGCATGGGCGACGACCTTGTTGAGCGGCAAGGCACCTTCAAGCAGCGAATAGGCAGAATGGACGCGAAGATGAATGAACATCCGCGCCGAAACCTCTGGCTTTTCTGCATTTTTCAACGCTTCGCGCTTGAGCGGATCGCGTGGGAGCCTGTCACTCGACATCGAATCGTTTGCCTTGCAAGGGAGATTTCGGCCGCCATGTTCCGCCACACCCGCTGCCATGTCCATCCCGCAAGGGGTCGCGCTGGCAACGGCTTGTGGAGTATCATCGCGGGCGCCGCTTTACGACCGCTTTGCGTCGCCTTCGCGGTTGATCGCCTCGGCAAAACCTGAAACCTTGCCGCCGAACTTTTGCCCCTGATTTCTCTTGAAGGAACATCGCCATGAAAACCCGCGCCGCAGTCGCCGTTGGAGCTGGAAAGCCGCTCGAGATCATGGAGGTTGACCTCGAGGGGCCGCGCGAGGGCGAGGTGCTG
Source organism: Aminobacter sp. P4_H6_2 (assembly GCF_056400805.1). Classification (NCBI taxonomy): domain Bacteria; kingdom Pseudomonadati; phylum Pseudomonadota; class Alphaproteobacteria; order Hyphomicrobiales; family Phyllobacteriaceae; genus Aminobacter; species Aminobacter sp. P4_H6_2. The sequence continues at coordinate 356 of NZ_JBFUKO010000210.1, read as the reverse complement.
GTCGAGATCAAGGCGACCGGCATCTGCCACACCGACGAATTCACTTTGTCGGGTGCTGACCCCGAAGGCATCTTTCCTGCCATTCTCGGCCATGAGGGTGCGGGTGTCGTCGTCGACGTCGGCAAGGGTGTGACCTCGCTCAAGAAGGGCGATCACGTCATCCCGCTCTACACGCCTGAATGCCGCACGTGCCCGTCGTGCCTGTCGCGGAAAACCAACCTCTGCACCGCGATCCGCGCGACGCAAGGGCAAGGCTTGATGCCGGATGGCTCGAGCCGCTTTTCGATCGGCAAGGACAAGATCTTCCACTACATGGGCTGCTCGACCTTTTCGAACTTCACCGTGCTGCCCGAGAT
>NZ_JBFUKO010000209.1:0-8201 GCF_056400805.1 Aminobacter sp. P4_H6_2 | reverse complement strand
CGTCGGGACAAGGCCGTGTGACGGAGCTATACCATGACTATTGCCATCTCGCCGTTGACGCCCGATCTGTGGCCGCATTTCGAGGAGTTGTTCGGCAAGCAGGGYGCCTGCTACGGCTGCTGGTGCACCTATTTCAGGCTGCCGCCGGCAGCACGCCGAGAAAACAATCGCGAGAGCAACAAGGATCACATCAAGGCGCGTATCGAGGCTGGCCCGCCGCCGGGTTTGCTAGCATTCGAAGACAATGAGGCGAGCGGCTGGATGCAGATCGGCCCGCGCGCCGACGTGCCGGAGTTCAACAATGCGGGCAGGGGCTCGGCACCGTTTGAGCCGGGCGATGCCAGCGACCCGCTAGTTTGGGCGATCTCGTGTTTTTTCATTCGCAAAACAGCGCGTGGCCAGGGGCTGACGCATCGACTTGTCGATGCCGGCATCGCATTCGCGCGGCAATCGGGCGCTCGTATTGTTGAAGCGTGTCCGATGGACCAGTCGAAGGATTCGCGCTCGGTCGGCCTGTTCGTCGGCTCGACGCGGGTATTCGAAAAAGCAGGCTTCGCCCGCACCGCCGAACGCAGGCCTGGCCGCCCGTTGATGCGCCTGGAGCTTTGAAGGCTCAGCCGGAGAAGCCGCCCGCTTCCAGGAATGCCAGCTCCTGTTCGCTTGATTCGCGGCCGAGGATGAAATTGCGGTGCGGGAAGCGGCCGAAGCGGGCGACAATGTCGCGATGGCCGATGGCGTGTTTCAGATAGTCGCCGCCAAGGGCTGTCGAGCGTTCGAGCGGGATGTCGTGGTCGGCCAGGGCCTCGGAATGCGAAAACGGCAGGTAGAAGAACACCCGGATCGGCGCTTCGGTGGCGAGGTCATGGCCATCGGCGATCGCCTTGCGGGCAAAGTGGCGGGCAAGGGGATCGGTGGCATACATATGGCCGCTGCCCCGGAAGCAATTGCGTGGAAACTGGTCGAGCAGGATCATCAACGCCAGCGCACCTTCGGCGTCTTCGGCCCAGGCATCACATTGGCGCTTGGCGGCGGCCATGTGAAGGTCGCCGAAGCGGCTGCGAAAGCCAGCGTCGAACATCTCGTCCTTGCGGAACCAGCCTTCCGGGCCGGCCTCACGCCAATAGGCCACAACTTCGGTTGCGCGCTGCCTGTCCACCATATCAATTTCTCTCCGTTTGTTCGCTTGGCGCGGTCTTCTTGGCGATCATGCTCGCGGCTTCCTCATTGAGCGCCTTGGCGGTGCGCCGCGGCGGTGTCAGTGGTGTTGGCACCGGACCGGGAATGTTGCCCTGCAGATAGTCGCGGCCTGACTGGATATCACCTGCGATCTGCATTTCCAGCCGCGCCGCATCGCGGTTTCGCACCTCTTCGATCACTTCGGCGACATCGTCTGGATCCTCGCCGAGCTTTTCGAGCGTGGCGCCGCCAAAGACGAGGGCCGACTCGAAGGTCTCGCGCAGCTGGTAGTCGACGCCGGCGCGAATGAGCTGGATCGCCGTGCCGCGGTCATAGGCGCGGGCCAGTACAGGTACCAGCGGGAACTCGGCGGCGAGGTTTTCGGCGATGCGGACAGCGACATCTTCCTTGTCGACGCAAATCAGCACGGCCCGTGCACGTCCCGCACCCGCCGCGTGCAGGATATCGAGTCTGGTGCCGTCGCCATAATAGATCTTGAAGCCGAAGTCGGCGGCCGCCTGGATCATCTCGACGTCGTTGTCGATGATGGACACGTCGACGCCGCGCAACAAAAGCGGCTGGCTGGCGATCTGGCCAAAACGACCGAAGCCGATGACAAGCACGGTGCCGCTGAGTTCGGCGGCCACGTCGACATCTTCGAGCGACTGCTCGTCCTTGGGCGTGAAGCGGCGCAAGACCATGATCGCCAACGGGGTCAGCACCATCGAAATGATGATGATGGCGGTAAGCACCGCATTGGCTTCGCCGTCGATGATTCCGACGGCAAGGGCCGAGGAATAAAGCACAAAGGCGAATTCGCCGCCCTGCGCCATGATCACCGCGCGCTCCAGCGCCTCGCGGTGTCCTGATCTGAGGAAGCGGGCAACGACGTAGATGCCGAGGCCCTTCATCAGCATGTAGACAACAACGTAGAGTGCGATCAGCTGCCAGTTCGCGACGACCACCATAAGATCGAGCGACATGCCAACGGCAATGAAGAACATGCCGAGCAGGATTCCGCGGAATGGCTCGACGTCGGCCTCGAGCTGATGACGGAAGGTCGATTCGGACAGCAGAACGCCGGCGAGGAAGGCGCCCATCGCCATGGATAGGCCGCTCAACTGCATGGCAAGTGCCGAACCGAGCACGACCAGCAGGGCTGCGGCGGTCATGACTTCGCGAGCGCGCGATTCGGCGAGGATGCGAAACAGCGGGTTGAGCAAATAGCGCCCAGCGATCACCAAGCCGGTGATCGCTGCGATGCCGATGCCGATCTCCGTGAGCCTACCGGCCCAGCCGGTGCCGGCATCATTTGCCGCGACAGGCGCGAGGAAGGCCACAAGCGCAAGCAGCGGCACGATGGCAAGATCTTCGAGCAGAAGGATCGAGACCATGCGCTGGCCCTTGGGAGTCGACATCTCGCCGCGCTCGTCGAGCAACTGCATGACGATTGCGGTTGAAGTCAGCACAAATCCCGCGCCGGCGATGAAGGATTGAGCGACTGAAAAGCCGCCCGCCAGCCCAACAGCGGTCAGCAAAAGCGCGCAAATGCCGACTTGGAGGGCGCCAAGCCCGAAGATTTCGCGCCTCAGGCCCCACAACCGCGATGGCTGCATTTCAAGTCCGATGATGAACAGGAACATCACCACGCCGAGTTCGGCGACATGCAGGATGGTCTCGGCTTCGGAGAAGACACCGATGCCGAAAGGACCGATGATCACGCCGGCGCTGAGATAGCCAAGGATCGAGCCGAGGCCGAGGCGCTTGAATAGGGGGACGGCAACAACGCCTGCGGCAAGCAACGCCACCACCGGAACCAGATCGACACCCGATGCTTCTGCCGCCATGCGCCTTGTCGATCCTTATGCGTGCGGCAGCTGCCGCTTTGGGGAAAGGGCCAAGATAGGTGCTTCGAAGGCTGTCGAACAGCCCGCCCATCCAATCGAATCGCCGGGCTGCGAAATGTCGGTGGTTCGACGTTCGGCGCGTCAGTCTTTGGCCGCACAACTTGCCATTGCGTCTGGCATGTCATGCCGCTATGGCGGGCGTGGTTTCGATCAGCGGGGATCGAAAAGCTGCCGGCATTTCCTGCCGGTTACGAGGAAAGACTGACATGAGAAATATTCTGCTTGCCGTTCTTGGCGTTGCTGCACTTGGCCTTTCGGCCTGCTCGAAGGCGCCGGAATGCACCGCCGAGATCATGGCCAAGAAGGGCCAGGAAGTGGCAACCGCGCTTCAGGAAGCCATCACCAAGGATCCGGCCAAGGCGGCTGATCTGTCTGCCAAGGTGACGGAAGTTGCATCCAAGTTCACCGGCGCGACGACTTCGGCGGATGCCTGCAAGGCCTATGACGACTTGCTGACGGCCATCAAGGGCTGATTCTTCAGCTTCAAAAAAGAAAGGGCGGCACCTTAGGTGTCGCCCTTTTCGTTGGAGGAGGAAACAATCAGTTCTTGGCGATGGCGCCGACCGCCGTGCCGTCGACACGCGACAGCTTCATTCCGATCACCGGCACAAGCTGCTTTTCGACGCGCACTGAAATGGTGACATGCATCGAATTTTCGTCCGGCACGCGCGCCTGCATCACACCGTTGAGCTGATTTCTGTTGATCGCAAGCACGACCTTGCGGCCATCGACGACGCTGCCGGAAACGATATCGAGGCCTTTGCCTTCCGAGCCGTCGAGGAATTTGCCGCTATAGCCGCTGCGGCCCTTCTGCTCGATGGTTGCCGACATCTTCTGGGTGAACACACCCACGCGGCATCCGCCGTCGAGCGACATGCCGACCTTGCCGTCCGGTGTCGAGCCGGTGAAATTGCAGGTGAATTTCGTTCCCTTGTATTTGCCTGCGACGATCTCGCCCGGGCCGACCCATTCACCTTGGACCGACTTGAAGAACGTCTTGTCGCGTTCTGGTGCCTTGACCATGTCCGCGTGCACGACGGATGGCAGCGCCACGGCCATGGCAGGCAGGACAGCGGACAACAACAAGCGCTTCATGGGCACACCCGACAGCAGGAAACTGGAACAATTGGTTGAAAAGACCATGACCAAGAATGGTTAATGCTTCGTCTATTTGGCCTTTTCGCTGCCCTTGTCCTTGGTTGCAAATGTGGTGAGAGCGGCGAGGAAATCGCCCATGCCGGGACGCTTCATCGCGGCAAAGGGCAGGGGGCGCGCGGTCTCCATCGCGGCTATGCCGATACGCGCGGTCATCATCCCGTTGACCACGCCTTCGCCGAGCTTTGCCGAAAGTTTCGCAGCCAGGCCGTGGCCGACCAATTGCTGGACGAAACTGTCGCCGACGGCGATCGAGCCGGTGACGGCGAGGTGGGCGAGGGCTGCTCGGGCAAGTCGGAAGAAGCCGAGCGTGCCAGGGCGTCCGCCGTAAAGCTCGGCTAGCCGGCGTATCAGGCGACCGGCTTCGAACACGACATAGGCGATGTCGACCAATGCGCGCGGGCTGACCGCCGTCACCAGCGACACGCGTTTGGCAGCGTCCAGGATCAGGATCTTTGCCTGTGCATCGAGCGGTGTSAGAATCTCGGTTTCTGCGAGCCGCACGAGGTCAGCGCCATCGATCACGTCGCTACGCAGATCCGCAAGCGTACGCCTCCCGGCTGCCGTTTCAGGTTTCGACGCCAAAAGATTCGACAATTCATCGACGACATTGCGTGCCAAGCCCGGGTCATTGCGTTCGATGGCATCGGTTGCCCGGTTGCGCAGCCGCTCGACTGAAGCGAGGCGGAAGACGGCGAGAAGCTCGCGAACAAGAATGACCAGCAACGCAAGCGCCGCGATACCGGCGGCGCCTATGGCGAGCCAACCGAGCCAATCAGCGCGGGTGAACAGGTCACGGATCAGCCGGTCGGTCCAAAGCCCGACACCGAGCGAAATCAAAACACCTGCTGCGGCAAGAAAGATTGCGCCGAGGCGGGACTTGCGCTTGGGCGCAGTTGCCGGCGGCGGTTCGGCGGCAGCGATGCTGGGCTCGTCAAACACATCGAATTCGGCCGGTGTGACAATCGCAGCCTCGGCGGCGAGCGCGCGCGGCTTGCGCTCGGCAGGCTGGGACACTTGCGTTTTCTTGCTCGCGGCCACGTCTTGCAGGGCAATTTCCGGTTCGATGCGGAACGCCGCAGGCTTTCGGGGAGCGCTCATGCGAGGTGATCTCCGATGAGGAACTGCAGGGCGCGGTCAAGCCGGATATGCGGCAGCGACAGTGTCATGCCTTCGGCCGTGCGCTCGAGCCGGGGTGGGCGGAAGCGCACGAAGCGGATCGTCGGGTCGTTCGCGTCCTGGCGGTGATTGGTGCCAAAATCCTGGAACACGACATCGGCTTTTTCGGGTAAGTCACCGGGAAATATGGCGGTTTCGGTATTGCCGTCAAAACGGTCCTCGCCGATGGTCTCGCCTTCGATCGGCGTGCCGATGATGACGGGCAGTGTCTCTCGACCTTGTTTGACCGTGCCCTCGCGGGTGGCGCGGACTGCGGCCAGCGCAAGAACGTCGACTTCGGCGCCTGAGAGATTGGCGCGTGCAACGGCGCGATCGGTCAGCCGCCGCACGATCGCCTGCAGCTTGTCGTGGCTTTCATGGTGCAGATGATCTGCCTTGGTCGCAGCGACCAGAATGCGGTCGATGCGGCGCGAAAACAGGTCGGTGAACAGGTTGCCGCGACCGGGACGGAAGCAGGCCAGGATTTCCGTCACCGCGCGTTCGAGGTCGGCGATGGCGCCAGGGCCTGCATTCAGCGCCTGCATTGCATCGATCAGCACGATTTGCCGGTCGAGGCGGGCAATGTGCTCGCGGAAGAACGGCTTTACCACATGGGTCTTGTAGGCCTCGTAACGCCGCTCCATCATCGCGTGCAGCGAACCGGGGCGCGCCCGCTGGGCGAGGCCAGGCAGCGGGGCAAATGTCAGCGCCGGCGAGCCTTCTAGGTCGCCCGGCATCAGGAACCGTCCTGGCGGCAGCGTCGACAGTGCGCGCTCGTCATCCTTGCACGCCTTGAGATAGGCGGCAAAACTCTCGAACAGGCGCCGCGCTGTCATCTCGTCGGCGTCCGCTTCGGGCTTCACCGTGGCTGCAAGCTCGCGCCAGCCTTCCGACAGGTCTGCCCGAACCGGCAAACCTGCCAGCTCAAACGCCTCTCTGGAGAAGTCGTCGTAACTCTTGCCCAGCAGCGGCAGGTCGAGCAGCCATTCGCCGGGGTAGTCGACGAGGTCGACCGACAGCTTTCCCGCTGAAAACATGCGGTTCCAGCCTGAAGCCGATTCAAATTCTATCGTCAGCCTGAGTTCCGATATGGCGCGTGTCGAGTCCGGCCAGATCCGCTGGTCGACGAGCGCTCCGACATGATCCTCATATTGAAAACGGGGCACCGCGTCGTCGGGCTGCTCTTCGAGGAAGGCGCGCGAAATACGCCCCGATTTCTGCGCTTCAAACAGCGGCAACCGCCCGCCATGGATCAGATTGTGCACGAAGGCCGTGATGAACACGGTCTTGCCAGCCCGTGAAAGGCCGGTGACGCCAAGCCGCAGCGAAGGCGCAAACATACCCGTGGCACGGCCGGAAAGCGTGTCGAGGGCAATACGCGCCTCGTCGGTGAAAGTGGTCAGAGACGCCAATCGTCGATCCCCATGAGGTCGCGTCGGATATAGGTCGCGCCGACGGGATTTGAAATGGCGTGCAATTTCAAAGATCAGCTGGCGTGAGGAAAGCTTCGAGATAACCTTGGCCGAGCTCGGCAGCGGAAAGCTCGCCTTCGAACCGGACCACGGCTAGCCCCGACGTCGGAAAACCTGTTTGCAGCGTATGTATGGCAGCCTCATCGCCGTCGCCCGAAACGGCCATGGCGAGGTCCTCCATCATCGGATTGTGACCGATGATGAGGATAGAACCGTGCCGGCCATTTTCCCGGATTTTCTCCAGATACCCGGCGGCGTCCGCACTGTAGAGATCATCGGTGAAAACCACCCGTCCGGTATCTGCGTGGCCGGCGATACCTTCCAGGGTTTCGCGGGCGCGCCGGGCGTTGGAGCAGAGCGTCAGTTCGGGAACATAGCCATTGGCGCGCATCGCCCTGCCGGTTGCTTCGGCATCCGCGACGCCGGTGGCGTCGAGCGGGCGGTCGAAATCCCTGACGCCGGGCAGCGCCCAGCCAGCCTTGGCGTGCCTGAGAAGATAGAGCTTGCTCAAATGTCGCTCCCGGGAAGCTCAAGCTCCCGACGAGCCTGTGCCAACAGCCATCTGAGGATGTAGCCAAGCGCCAGGCACCTTGCAACCGGACGATGCCGTTCCTCGTTGCTTGTGCAGGAGAGTTGCGCTCTTGCCACGCCCGAATCACTACACGCAGGCCTGCGACAACTTTTCCAGGAATGCTCTTGTGTGAGGGTTGACCCGCGAATATATAGGCGGCGAAACGGGGTTATCGGGTGAGTCGAATGAACGATACCGTTACACTTGGTTATGTGCCCTCTGAGGAGGAGCCGTTCATGAGCGAACGGCAGAAGTCTTACTTCAGAGCTAAGTTGATTGCCTGGAAGAACGACATCTTCCGCGAAGCTCGCGAAACACTCGAAATACTCCAGCAGGAAAATGCCAACCACCCGGATCTTGCCGATCGCGCATCATCCGAGACGGACCGTGCCATCGAACTTCGAGCGCGCGACCGTCAACGCAAGTTGATCTCCAAGATCGACTCGGCGCTGCAGAGAATTGACGAGGGAACCTACGGCTATTGCGAGGAGACTGGCGAACCGATCTCGCTGAAGCGACTGGACGCGCGTCCGATCGCCACGCTGTCGATCGAAGCTCAGGAGCGTCATGAGCGCCGCGAAAAAGTCTATCGAGACGACTGATTGCGGAATATCGAAGAAATGAAAAAGGCGGCCTCGGCCGCCTTTTTTGCGTGTACTATCCGATGGCGCATTATCGCTTATGGCTCGAAAGCTCGCCGAGCAGTTTCGCCATTTCATCGTCGAGTGACGGATCGGCGATCTTGACCGCCTTGGTCTGGGG